>JAYRRJ010000026.1:0-2348 GCA_041910135.1 Candidatus Levyibacteriota bacterium | reverse complement strand
TGGGTAAGAGCATATCGAAATCCATGAAGTACCGCGGTCCCTCTGCCCATTTTTGATTTTCTTTTGAGATGCAGAACTGTTTTATATTTCTTCGTGAGAGCAGAAAGAACTTCTTTTGTGTTATCTTTTGAATTATCATCAACAACTACTACATGAACACTTCCGATGTTTTTAAATATTTTTGGGATAAGTATTTTTAAATTTTCCGCTTCGTTGTAGACAGGCACTACAATTGTGGGTAGCAAATTCATGGAAAAAGTATAGTAGGTAGCCTTGCTTCATGCAACAACCAATTTTTTGCATAGTATAATAGCCATATGAAAAAAATTGGCATATTTTATCTATTGTGGAGCATTCTCATTCTTGGAGCATATCTTTTTCATATTATTTGCAAATCCGGAAGATGTTAAAAAGCGCATTTTTAATCGGTATTTATTCATATTGTGTGTTACTGCTCGGCCTTGTAGGTTGCCTTAAAGTTTCGTTTCTGTTGCCGCTCACTGGATTATTTGTGCTTATTTACACGTATTTAATGCAAAAAGAACTGAAATATATTTGGAGAGCAAAGAGTTTCTTTAATAACAAAAAGAAAACGGTTCTGTTTCTTTTTCTTGGACTATTACTACTTGTAAATCTTATAGGAGCTCTCGGACCGGAGCTTGCATTTGACGCTCTATGGTATCACCTGACAATCCCAAAAATGTATTTATTGCATGCAAAGATAAATTTTATACGGGGAGAGATTTTGTATTACAACCTAATGCCGAAGCTTTCCGAGATGTTGTATGTTACCGCTCTTACATTAGGGAATGAAATTCTTGCCAAAATTGTACATTATGCTTTTGGCATTTTATCCTGCATCGCTCTGTACAAACTTTCCCGTTTGTACCTTTCGAAAAGTTGGGCAGTTGTTGCGGTTGTCGTTTTTTACTCCAATCTTGTCATTTCTTGGCTTTCCATTACTGCATATTCCGATTTGCCCAGAGTATTTTTTGAAATACTTTCGCTCTATTATTTTTTGTTGTACGCAAAGAAGAAAGCTAATTCCCATTTTGTTATAAGCGCATTATTGCTAGGTTTTGCAATTTCGGTAAAAGTTCTTGCTATCGGTTCGCTTGCAATTTTTGTTGTTCTTATTTGCGCTTTAAAGTCAAATATCAGCACTAAGTTAAAGAAAATGTTTCTTTTCTCCTTTCTATCGCTGACGGTTCCCCTTCCTTGGTTTGTCATCTCTTATCTATATACTGGAAATCCCGTTTTTCCGTTATTTACTCATTTAGGATTAAGAAATTTTTCTTTTCAGCTCTTATCTCCTCTCACAATCGTAAAAACGTTCATGGATATATTTCTTTTTTCATCCGATCCAATAAACCCCATATACATAATTTGTCTTCCCTTGGTTTTTCTTTTGCTTATCTCAAGGTTAAAAACGTACAAATTGCTTTTTCTTTATTCTGCAGTTTCATATAGCGTTTGGTACACGACATCACAATCGGGGGGAGCAAGATTTTTGGCAGCTTATTTGCCTGTTTACACGCTCCTTACCGTATTGGCGATAAGTAATCTTAAAAGAAAAGTAATTGTTTCAATTTCTTTTGGCCTAATACTTTTTATAGCCGCAGTAACAATTGGGTATCGGGCTGCGGCGAACGCCAGATACATTCCGGTGCTATTAGGACTTCAAACAAAACAAGATTTTTTGATGAAGAATCTTAATTTTTCTTTTGGAGATTTTTATGATGAAAATTCCGAAATAAAGAAAATAGTCGGGAAAGAGACTGTCGAATTATTGAACATGCACAATCTTTATTATGTTGATTTCCCTTTTACTCTTGCTGAGTTTTCGGATGGCAAAAAAGCTACATATGTTCTTGTCCAAAGTGGAGATATTCCGAAGAGTTATAGAAATGCCCAACTTATCTATAAAAACGATAAAACCCATGTTAAACTCTATAAATTATGAGCGGTACGCTTGGAAAAATACTTTTTTTTGCTCTTCTTGCAACGTTTCCGCTTGGCTTGCTCGTAAGATTTAGGCTTGCTACCAATATATATGTAACTCCACAAGACATTCTTGTATTCCTTCTTTTTATTCTGACCACAACAAAATTTTTTAGGAAAAGTAGACCGATTTTTTCGGATAAATTTATTTTATTTCAATTACTGTTTTTACTTATTGGTGGGCTGAGTCTTATTATTAATTCTTTTTTTCATTCGGAAATAAATCTATTGGTTTCCGCCTTGTATCTTTTCCGATACATCTCTTATCTGTCACTTTTTAGCATCGTTAATCTCATAAAAAATATAGGAATTGAAAGGAAAATTTTAACGGTCATAGGGGTTGTAGT
>JAYRRJ010000025.1:0-13863 GCA_041910135.1 Candidatus Levyibacteriota bacterium | reverse complement strand
TGGTTTGCTGTTATCAAACCATGGACGTGCTTGCGAAAGATGGGAGTGACTTAGACGGACCAGCGCCAGCGACGGTAGGGATAATCACCCCAGTTGTAGCCGAGCCAGACGACGCCCGCCCCGATACCGAGAACCCAGAGAATGGGCACCCACAGGTGCTCCTTCTGAACCTGGTCTTGCTGGCCGATGTTGAGTTCGCGGATGGTGCCGCGAACGTCGTCCAGACCAACCTGGTATTGGGTCGAATTGGGGTCGAACCCCTTGATGGTCGCGATTCTCACGCGGATGCTCTTGACCGCTTCGTAGGCGACTGCGAAGTCGCTGTCGTCGGTCTGATTGATGATGCCCCAGTTGCCGCTCGTCATCCCGTGCTTCTCCATCCCTTCTTGGACCTTGGCCATGAACTTATCCATGTCCGTAGGGTTGGCTGCAACCTGGGCGCGATTGAGCGGCGCACCGATGTCTTTGCCCACTTCCAGCTGGGTGTTGATACAGCTGTATGAGGCCATGACAGCGACTGCGAGCATGCCGATGGTAAGCAGCATGAACAGTGTCTTCATCGTATCCTCTGCCCTCTCCGGGGCGGGACTAGGCCCGAGGGCCTGTCGTTGCCGGTGGCTGACGGTACAACGGAGCTACCTGCATGATCTGGCCGGTTCGTGCTCCATTGACGATGAGTGTCGCACTCGGCGCGGTGTAGTTCTGAAGAAAACTCCCCAGAAGCGCAATCGCCACCGAATAGAACTCGTCGTCGGACCTGTAACCGCTCGGCTTGCTGAACAGCGCGGTTGCTAGTCTTGACCCCAGTGAAGGGGTCTGGCTGGTGACACCGATTGGATCGGTGAAACAACCGACGACGCGGATACCGATCACGGGATCCGGTGCTCCTTTTTCGTGGTACTCGAACCCCGAGGGGAAGAGCACGTCAAAGAGCATTGTTCCGGTTCCACCCGTACAGCTGAAGCTCAACTGTCCCGAAGGAGCAGTTGTGCCAGGGGCCGGAGTCGGGCTGGGTACCGGCTGAACCGGGCCTATTGTAGCCCGCGTGGGCGTTGGACTGGCCGGAATCGACGTTGGCATTGCGCTTGGCGCCGGGTTCTCAGCTCTGTCGCCGCAGGCTGCGGCAAACAAGGTTGCCACCACGGCAACCATAATGATGACTCGCATGAATGTCCTCTCCGATAGGGTTTCTACCGATATACCGTCGGCTCGGTCCCTCGAAGGGTTAGGCCAAGGCCATGGCGGGAACCAACACCCTTTCAAGGGGGTGTTCGGCGGTCTGAGCGACGCGCCTCCGCGCATCCTCCCAAACCAGCGCTCCTTCAAGGTCCTGCATCCGCGAGACGAGCTCCTCATTGCTGAGGATGAGCGTGACGACTTCGCCGTCCTTCCACACCCGAAGGGGGATGGTGACGTTCTCGCCACGGATAACCCGGTCTGCGACGCTCTGCAGGTCCATGCGGAGCTGCTGGGCGATTTCGCGGAAGGTGAGGGATGCCTTGGTAGGGCGCTGCAGGTTATTCACGGTTGTCCTCTTCGTTGCTGGTTGTCGAAACCTGTGGCTTCTGTCCAATCTCTTGGACGGAAACCCAGTCGGCGTAGCGTGCAAATACATGCACGCTTTGGCCCCGGTGTTCGTCTTCTGAGAGGAGGAATATGACTTCCTCTCCCATCTTGATAGACGGCAGGCCACGCCTGGTTGACTTGGAGCCAAAATCCGGCTCCCCCTGTTCGTTGAGGACTACCCCTCGCAGTCGGAAGCGGTTGAAGAAGACGAAGCTTCTCTCACCTTCCGGCTGGATTCGTCCAGTATCGTTGTTGATCTGGACGATGCGCCCCTTTCGGAGGCTATCTGACAGCTCCACGCTGCCTTCCTTTCCGGCTCTATGGCCGAATATCACTCACCCACAATTGCTTGCAGATGGCAACCAAACTACTAACCAATAACTAATAGCTACTAGCTAATAATGTTGTTGCCACCTGCAAATACTTTCAATCTTTCGCAAGTTGTTAAAGTGCTAATAGCCTCAACTACTGCACAGCTATTGTGCAGCTTAAGGCAAAACACAAGTTCAGATTGTACCAGAAAAAAGTTAAAATATCAAATACTATGGGGCTAATTTAGGCTACGCTCAGGCGAGTAAGAAAAGTGTCATTTGCATGGGCGATAACGTTTGAAACAGCAGTTGGGTACAAACCTCTACCCAACATCGCGTCTACCCACTTTGCAAAAACGTTAACCGTTCCTTGCCGATAATGTGCCAGTATAATAGCACCCTTAGGGACGTTAAGCGGCATGTCCGGGAGATAATATTGCCCTAGTAAGCGGCTCACTTGCAGCAGGTACCGGTCGAGAAACAGAAACACATGAGGCAATAATGCCCACCCAATTTGAGTTAGACCTATCGATAGAAGAAAAGGACGACTACCCAAAAATCTTCACTAGCCTCAGCCTACTATACTACCATGAGGTAAAACCGATTTTATTGAGCCAACGGTGAGACTTGAACTCACGACTTGCTCTTTACGAAAGAGCTACTCTACCACTGAGTTACGTTGGCTTATCAAACGCAAACTTGTTTACGTTGGCTTATCAAACGCAAACTTGTTTACGTTGGCAAATGGCTCAAAATGAGCTGCGTTCAAGCGCAAAATTACTCTACTTTTTTGCTTATCACTGAACAACATCGGCAATTACCAAACAGCTTCCTTTACAAAAGGGACTTTCCATGAAGCAAGAATTCACAAAAAAGCGTTTTTTTTCACGGAATCACAATTTGTATACACCATTATAAACCAAAAATGGTCATTTTTATGATTTTTAATCCACTAACAACACTATATACATCTAACTGCATCATTTGAAGCTGAGCAATATTTTCATCATTGATCACAATAAGTGCCCAAAGCCACAAAAAACCACGCATTTTGCGTGGTTAAAGGTGTAGATAAGCCTCGCACAAAATCTTGAGCTAGTTTAGTTTCTGCCGAAACGAAACTTCGATGAAGCGAGGCTTTATTTCGAGGCTTAAAGAAACAAGCTCGCTTACGACGTACTGCGTTCACTTGTATAATTTCTGCTCTTAAGCAAAGCTTGAGAGCTAATAATTCCTGCTCTTAAGAGAATGAAAAATGGCGATTCCCCGAAACATAAGTTGGGAAAAGCTCACCCTCGGACCTAAATCTGAGCGTATCTGCTTTCTTTGTGCCGGAAAATCCGGTACATACCCTGTTTCGAAAGTTGTAGAGGAAAACACGACCATTTTCCATCTACTCAAGAGCATATCTAGTATATCGCGCGCCATTAACAAGTCAAGTCTTGACATCACATTTTCTTTGTGGAATTAGCAAGGGGGAGCTATCAAAACAACAAACAATATAATCATCTACTACTATACCGGTGCTATTCCTAACAATTTTTCCTCTTCTCATTCTGTGCTCCTTTCCTATATACTAATTTTATGGACATTATACATGTAGTAATACTTGGGGTAATTGAAGGACTTACGGAATTTCTCCCCATCTCCTCTACTGCTCATCAAATTTTAGCCTCCCATGTCCTACAGATCCCTCAATCAGAATTTCTCACTACTTTTGAGATTGCAATTCAAGTAGGTGCAATCGCTGCTGTTGTTGTCGTGTACTACAAAAAGATACTTTCAAACAAACCACTTTTCTATAAAGCGTGTGTCGCCTTCTTGCCGACGGGCGTATTGGGATTTCTTTTTTTCAAACATATCAAAAGCCTTCTTACCAGCTCTTTTGTACCTGTTGTTACACTTCTTGTTGGAGGAATTGTAATAATTGCTATTGAAATGTTTTTGAAAAATTCAAAACATAAAATGAAAACTACCAAGGATTTGACATACAAAGACGCGTTACTGGTAGGTTTGATACAGTCAATTTCAATGATTCCAGGGGTATCACGCTCTGCCGCTTCAATTTTTGGGGGCATGGCCATTCGCCTAAACCGGGAATCGGCCGTCGAATTTTCTTTTCTTTTAGCAGTCCCCACAATGGTCGCTGCAACCGGCGTGGACCTCGTAAAGGGAGCCGGTTCTATCACTTCCGGTCAGATATTTGAATTGGTAATTGGCATTTTGATATCTTTTGTAGTAGCGCTTCTTGTCATCAAATGGCTTTTAAAGTATGTTCAGAAGAACAATTTCGTTGGATTTGGTATATACAGGATCGTACTTTCTATCCTCTATTTTCTTATTTTTCTGAGATAGGAATGAGGCCCGCCATGAAGGCGGGCCCGTAGTGTCGAACGTGCTCAGAATGTCCAGTTGAGCCGACCGCCATGCTCCTGCAGGAGCTTGACGATGTTAGCCCGATTGGGGTTGGCTCGAGCTTGGACCTTGTTCACGACCCGGATAAGGAACTCCCGAACGACTTCTTCGTCCGAGGCCTCAGAAAGACCGGAGCCGCCAAGCGATATCCCGGCCATGAACACTCCGCCGAACCAGCCGACCGCACCGATGGGAAGTACGGCTGGACGACGAGCCCAAACCTGCGAAAGGGTTTGCTGGAAACGGTGTGTCAGCTCCGCCTTCGCCCGGGCGTTGTTCCGGAATCGCGAAGCGAGGTCGCTGTTACCGACCTGCTTCTCCCAGAGAAATGCGCTCTCCCATGCTTCCTGCATGAGCAAGGACGTTAAACGCTCGTATGTGAGCGTCGGATTGACGAGGGAGAGGTGGAAGCCGTCCCGCTCCTGCGCTTTCATCAGATCGCGCAGCATCGGTTCAACCTCCACGAAAGCTGCTTCGCAGTCCTCGGGTGTCAGGAAAAACGGTTTGTCCAAGATTTATCCTTTCTGTTAGTTGGGCTTGTCCGAAGGCTTCGGACACGAGCACGGCTTCCGCCGCCGGACAATTTGCCGTTGTTATCCCTCGCTATCGCGAGGCTGGTCGAGTCACGCTCGTCGGCGAGCGTGGGTAGGAAGCGCGATTCTGGGATGGCGAATGTAGCATTCGCAACCCGTGTGCATATCGCGCAGCGCAAAAGCGACGTGGGCCGTATAGACGGGCCCGTCCGCCTCGGGAAGGATGATGACCGGCTCGACACTTCCGGTCTTTTCAACCTCACCGTCTCGCGGGTCGCTTTTGGCTGTCCAGGAGAGACTTACGACGAGCTCACGCCCATTAAAGCCTATCTCCCGGATTTCTCCCCACAGGTCACCGATGCGCTTTGGGCGCCGAACCTGCAGGAGCATGCCGGAAAGTTCCCGGCACGCAACGAAGTCTGCCCAGGGTATCGCAGTGAACACATGTCCTCCTGTTATACCCCGCCTCACAATTTCCGTATAAGAAACTCTGAGGCAAGGTAAACAGAAAGTGTTTTTGCACGTTCTGTTAAAGAGCAAATCGTGAGTCCGGCATGCTGTTGCCAGACAACAACTTACTCAGCAATTATATCAAGTGTGAAGCTAATTTCAATACTATAAGTTAAAAACCGTGAAGTTAATTGCCACGCTTCAGCCTGTGTATAATTTATTACATAATTTTCATTGCGTTTACATAGCAGTTTGGTAATTCTGTTACATGTCTAGTCTTGATGGAGTTTATTTAGCTGAAGAACACCCCGTAGATGAGGCGTTGGGATGCATGGTTCCGATTGCTCTGGCGATAGCCGGGCTTTTATTTTTTTTAACGAAACTCATTGCTTTTTAAGTATATTTGCCTCCTATTTTCAGAAAGTTTTAAATTAAAACTTTCGCATACAATAAGTTAAGAAGATTAGTGAAGCGACTGAATAGGAGCGGAACAAAAACTCTTTACCATTTTTCAGGAACTTTTTAAAAAAGTTCCGCATACAATTTTGAAAAGAGGTTTACATCCCTTTTTGTTGAATGCCTAAAAGATAAAGAACTGCTTCTTTCTTATATCTTCTATCCCCTCGGGAGTTTATGCGGATAGCGGGTAACTTACCTCTTTTCCCCCATCTTTTAATGGTTAAGGGACTGACCCGCAATAATTCGGCAACTTCACGGACTGTTAGAAGGTCTGGGAGAGATTCGATTGATATATTTTGATTAGCCATTTTCTGCCTTAAATTAACACTATCACTATCAAATGTATATTCAGAGTAGCAAAGAATATCATACCTTGTCAATACCCTAAATTGACTAATTTAGTTTTGTCAAAGACTCTCTACGATATTCATGCCCTACACTATGACACAACCTGTGACAAAAATAAGAAACGCAGGAAATTTTTGAAAGATTTGAAAATTCCGAAAGTCTAAGAAAAACGCTCTCTTAGAACTGCATATGCAAATCTTGGCAACGCAAGTTGTCTTTTAATTCTCCACGGCTGCATTGCAAGTCGGAATGCCCACTCCATCCCCATATCTCTCATAAACTTTGGTGCTCGTCTCACTTTCCCCGATACATAATCAAAAGCACCCCCTACTCCCATAGCAACTGTTACATCGATACTATCAAGATTTTTTGCAATCCACTCCTCCTGCTTTGGCGCACCGAAGGCAACAAAAAGGATATCTATATGGGGTCTGGTAAGGGGTGGCTCGACTGGGGGACCCCCATTGTCCACCCGCAACCCAAACGAAGCGCGTGGTGAGGATGACGAATGGGGGTGAGGAGAGACAGGACCCCAAACTTCATTCTTCCACTTTTCACCTACAAAAACTACTCTAAGCCCCGGGTACTTTTCACGCAAGCACTCCGAAGCCTTCTCTGCTACACCCCTACCACCCCCTAAAAAGCCTATGTTAATAGGACGTTTTGATGCTGCGGCGCATATCTTTTCCATAAGATCAGTGCCTGTTATTCGTCCTATAATCTGTTTTTTGAGAATCCTATCGGCCACAAGTACACCTATCCCATCGGGAAGGCTAAGGGTGGCACCATTTAAGATATCTTGAAAGCTCTTTGAACGTGTAGCCAACATTAGAATTTCCGGATTTGGAGTTACTATATAAAACTTTTCGGAAGGATTATCCAGTCTTTTGAAGATATACTCTAAGACTTCTTCTTCAGTTGCTGTTGTTATAACAGTTCCAAGTATTTTTGTGGAAGGCAGTTCTTTTTTCATACTATATGATTTTTCGATTCTTTTCGTATGATTTTTCAAAGCTATCGTATGTTCATTTTTTTTACCCTGAGATTTTAGTTGATATAACATGCTAATTTGCATTTATTGGTCAAACCAATAGACAATCAACTATCGTCTCAATAATTTATAATATATGATACTATTAATTTCATGTTTTATCAAAATATGTGAAAAGTTATGAGTTAAGGGGCACTTTTCACATTCCTACAAGCTTAAAATGAAAATATTTATATATCCAATATTTATATTATTAAGGCTCAAATATCTTCTTATCCCTCTCTTACGTTTCACTCTCGTTTCTCTTACGCTTCGATTAAAATTTTTCTCACTTTTATAACTAATATTCATTTCGGTTTATTGACTTCTTGTAGAGTTCTAAATTTTCCAAAGCAACCCCTGTTCCTCTCACAACACAATACAAAGGATCTTCGGCAATGTATGCCGGAACACCGGTTTCACGCGTGATGTATTTATCCAAATTTCGAAGAAGAGTTGTGCCCCCCGAAAGAACAATACCTTTGTCTATAATGTCAGATGCCAATTCCGGAGGTGTCATCTCGAAAGTTTCGCGGATCGCCGCAATCATAGCCTTTAAAACCGGCTGAATAGCCTCATTTATCTCAAATTCATTGATTTCGGCAGAACGCGGAAGGCCTGACACGCTATCTCTTCCCTTAACTTCCATCTTTTTTGTCGAAGTTGAAGCCGGGATAGCGTTTGCCATACTGACTTTTACCTCTTCAGCGGTTTGCTCTCCCACCATAAGGTTAAACTTCTTCTTTATATAGCTTCCTATTGACTCCTCAAGCTTATCCCCGGCTACACGGATAGATTTATGGACCACCACTCCCCCCAAAGAAATAACCGCCACGTCACTTGTTCCTCCTCCTGAGTCCAAAATCATATGTCCATTGGGCTGCGCTATTGGGATTTTGGCTCCAATTGCGGCTGCCAAAGGCTCTTCGATGAGATAGACCGAGCGAGCACCCGCAGCCATCGTCGCGTCTAAAACCGCCCGCTTTTCAACCTGCGTAATACCGGAAGGGATACACACCATAACCTCCGGCTTCAAAAATCGGCTCTTCCCTGAAACTTTCTCGATGAAGTAGGAAAGCATGGCCTCGGTTATGACATAATCCGCAATCACTCCGTCTTTTAAGGGTCGGGTTGCGACAATATTGCCGGGAGTTCTGCCCAACATTTCTTTTGCTTCACTTCCGACCGCAACGACCTTATTATCATCAGCCCTGACCGCAACGACCGTAGGCTCGTTAAGAACAACACCTTTCCCCCCAACATATACAAGGGTATTCGCCGTTCCCAAATCAATGCCAATTCTTTTGTTAAACACGCTCATAGTATCTATATCGCACTATATGTTTTCTATATCATTTCTGCCTGCTATATCCAATATATACTATTTCTCTCAAAAAAAACAGTCGACTTGAAGAAACCCTCCTCCTTCTTGCGCGGCTACCAAAAAGTGTATAATGATTGGTGGTAGTGAGAATACATTATGCCCAAAAAGACAATTTTTACAACCGTAATTGTTTTACTGCTCGTAAGCCTTGTTGCCTATGCCTTTATTCTTTACGGCAAAGGATATCGGCTCAACCTATCCGGTAAAGGAAACAAGATTCTTGCAGGAACCGGACTTCTCGTTCTTACCAGTACCCCAAATGGCGCCAGAGTTTATCTTAACGATAATCTTACTACAGCAACGGATGATACTATTAATCTTCCGCCCGGAGATTATGATGTCCGCATTGAAAAAGACGGGTACTACCCATGGAAAAAGCACGCTGTTTTAAAAAATGAGGCAGTTACAAAAACAGATGCGGTGCTTTTCCCGGTAGTGCCAAAGCTTGAAGGGGTAACGCTATTGGGAGTACAACAGCCACAAGTTGATGCGACAGGGAGTTTTATTGCATATAAGGTGAGTTCATCTTCGGCCGAAAATAATGGTATTTACATTCTCAACCTCAACCGTCCTATCATATCTTTTGGAAATTCTTCAAAACAAATAGCAAGCGACAAAGTAGACAATTTTTCAAAAGCGACGATGGAATTCTCCCCTGACGGCCTTTCATTGCTTGCGACCATAGCAGCACCCGCAGGAGACCGTACTTATCTTCTAAAAACAGACGTTTTAAATACGGAACCTCAAAATGTAACATTTACAGTCGAACTGGTAAGAAAACAATGGGAGCTTATGCAACAGCAACTTGACAAGAAATTTATATCCAGCCTCCCTCAGCCAATACGGCCATTCGTCGAGGAGAACTTTGCACAACCTCAACTTTCGCCTGAAGGAGATAAGATACAGTATATTGCCTCAAAGAGCGCAACAATGCCCCACTTTATCAATCCTCCGCTTCCGACTACCAATTCAACAGCAGAGATACGAAATCTCGTAAAAGGAAATGTATATGTATACCAAATAAAAGAAGACAAAAATTATCTATTGTATCAAGCACAAAACGAACAACAATTGCCCCACTTCATTTGGCATCCATCATCGGCACATCTTGTTTTTATTGAAAACAAGCGTATTGTTTCCGTAGAATACGACGGTGGAAACAAAACAACGCTGTATGCCGGTCCATTCGATCCTACGTTCCTTTACACATGGCCGGATGGGTCCGGACTTGTCATTTTAACTAACTTTAACGATGAAACAGTACCCCCCAATTTGTACCGCGTCGGCCTCAGATAGAAAAAGGTTATTCCACTTTGTTTTTTTCAGTAGAAGTAAAGATATATCTGTAGTCAAATCCGGGGCGCTGAGTTGTGCTCAAACGCCCCGGAAGGAACAGGTCAGTGCTAGCCGTGCCCCTGAAGGAGCACCTCGTCCGGTGCGACCGCGGCAAATGCCGAAGTCAGCTCGTCGGGACGTACGTCCGTGGGCATGCCCGGGAGGTGAACACCCCGATGCAGATGTAGCTCCGAACGCAAGTGCCCCAAATCTGCTTCGCTCATACCGAGCGCGGCGGCGGTCTTGGCGTTCTGGCGCCTGTGCGCCATCCGGGCCCTGCCGTTTACCCAGCGGTGAAGCTGGAACAGCAAGACCACCGCAGTGTCGAGCTCATCGGGATTGAACTGAAGGAGGACTTCATCCTCCTCGCCGGTTGGCTGCTTGAGCTCATCGTTCTCGACTCGGGTCCGAAAACCCTCGTCGCCGTAGATGCGCGCGAGCTGTTCTACCAGCCCAAGAGCTCTGCTTGAAGACTCCTCAACCATGACACCTCTCCTTCCTTACCGTAGGTCCAGGAAAGCGAATGGACTTTCGTCGTCTCCGTTTTCCCGTCTTTCCCGTAGGAACGCCAAATCGCTCTCCCTTTTTTTGATGCGCCTTTTCTTCTGCACGATGTAAACCGCACAATCGAGTCCGGCAAGCAATACAAGGGAAAGGAGAGCTTGAAGCGGTCCGCCAATCACCCAAAGGATGACGGACGGAAGGATAATCCCTCCCAAGATAACCGTGAGGCTATACTTGAAAAAGGTCCAAGTGTCGATGGACCACTCAGGCTTTTGGCCCCACCGATTGGCGAGCCATAAGGCAAGAAACGGTCCTGCCAAAACGGCAATCAACTCGTAGAACCCTATTTCGGTCACTGGTTAGTGCCCTTAAGGGTTCTTTGAGGTGTCGGATCGGGTAACCCGAACAAACTGACGACCTGACCAACATCTTTCGTGAGCATGCCCCATTTTTCTGGGGAAACCTGGGTGCTCAAGTAGACGTTCGCCATTTCCACGACTTTGTTGGCCATGGGCTTCGGGTCGTTGGAGAGTGGCTTGGAAGCAAAGGCTGTGATGACATACGAGCGCACCTGCGCAAGAAGCCGTGAGGCTTCTTCGGCAGACAGTTGCCCTGTCAGACACATCCTCACCTCTTTGAGTGAGTACGTAACGTCGTTACCTGCCGCGTCCATTCCAAGTTTGATATGGATGTCGTACTTGGCCGGAATCGGTTCAGAGTAAGCCTCCGCATCGCACCACTTCGGCTGTGTTGTCGAATCTCCAGGAGGGTAGATTGCAACCGCAACCAAAAGACCGGCGATGAGAAGTGCAAGGACGAGCGTGAGAGGCGGGATTCTCATGTTTTTCCTTCCTACACTAGTTGAGCGTAATGGATTTGGTGCCAACCTGGCTGGTTGGCAAAGGCGGGGTCGTCCGATTGGAAAAACTTCCAGCTCAAAACGACCGTAAGGATGAGCACGAGAACGAAAAGAACCGTGCCCAAAAGAAAAGCGAGGAGCAATTTGCCCTCGTCGTCCCAATGGAACATGGTTTCCCTCCGCAATTTACTGACCTGTTGTTAATGTGCGTGAGCGCAAAACGCGCGCCCAGCATGCAAAAAAACACCAGGCGGCGCAATGCGCCAAACATCAAATTATATCAAAAAACACAATCCATTTCAAATACTACGGGATATTATTTGGGGCCAATATATGCACTTGTAACTTGGATAAAAATACTAAATACTAAAGGTACAACCGTTTCTAACGGCTTTATTCTATGTGGAAAAAAAAGCACATTAAAAGAATACAGATAATTGCCACCTGCATCATTTTTTCTGTGGCATTATCGGTAAGACTTCAAGCAGTTACCCTCTACCCTAAATTCTCAAAAAGTGGTAACAGCGTTGTGACGGCTACTGTCGGTCAGTTCCATATTACTGTTTCAGGCTACCAGTCCCCCTATGCCTCTATAATTCTCAAAACACAAAGCGGTACTTTCCTCGCCTCGACAACTGCTGATGCAAAAGGGTACTTTTCTATATCAAACATCCTAATTAATAGCTCGAATCTTCAGTACTGTTTTCAAGCGGTTGATTTCAAACGAATCGGTGAGTCGAACTCATGCATTACAATTACGGGGACCATTGATAAAGACCTTAATTACCCTGATATATTTCTCCCTCCGACCATCGGCCTCTCAAAAAAGCAAATCAATGCAGGACAAGATGCTATCATTTTTGGATATTCGATGCCCGGAGCCACCGTTTACCTGGATATCGAAGGGAAAGTTATAACTGTTACCGCCGATGATACTGGCTACTATACTTATACATATAAGAATGTTCCGGAAGGAATATTCAGAATTTCAGCGAGCGCTGAGCTTGCGAGCAAGAAATCACTTGCTCCTACGAATGATGTAATTCTTGAATCGCTCTCAGTTCCCAAACAGATAACCGAGACCGGCAAAAAGATCGCCGAAAAAATAGGGAAAAAAGTACCGTTTGATTTCTTTCCCTTCCTTCTTATTGCGCTTGTTTTTCTCGTAGCAATCGGTATTCTCCTTTACAAATTGCGCTTTAAGGTGTGGGTAATTTTCATTGACTTTTTGAGGCGCAGAAAAAAGATGCATCACGACTGGTTCCTTGATAGATGGTGAATGCGTGAAAAATCGTGAAAAATGTGATGTAGGCTCTTGACATATACTTGCCTTTCTGTTTCTAATAGTAATAGCATTTATATAAAATATGCACTTATTGTATTCAATTAGCCTCAAAAGGCTAATACTTATTACCGGTGTTTTTCTCGTGTTGTGTATTCTTTTCACGCGAACTACTCATGCAGCCTCACTTTCTTCTGCCTCAGCAACTCTTACCACGTCCCGACCATCTGCCTCATCTCCGGTGAGCTCTGATGCCGCGTCAGGCGTTGGACAACTTTCTATTTTCAGCAACGGTTCACGGTACCTTGCCTCAGACTCAGCTCAAATAGTGAGGGGAACCGGAATTGTCAGTAACAACCCGGTAAGGATTGCCTCCCAGTCGGCTGCTTTTACGACTGTTTATCTTTCCGGAACTCTAGGAACCGGATCAGGTGAAGGAGCCGATGTGCTATAAGTACCTATAACTGCCATGCATTCGATACAATTCACAACAAATACGACCGTCCCGAGCAGCGGAAAAATCGTAATCAGCTATCCTGGGACATTCACAAATAGCGCCTCACCTTCTGCTACAACATTTGCCTTTAATAATCTTTCGAGCGCGAATGTTCAATCGTTCCCCGCATCGGCCTGTAACAGCGTCAGCATATCAAGCAGCGGTACTCCCACAATTACCTGTACTACGAATGCTGTACAGACATCCGGAACCACAAATCACATATATATTGGTTGTTCCGCAGCAGGTGCCGTTGGATGCACGGCTCAGGTTCCGACTCTCATCAATCCGACCAAAGCGGCTACTGCCGGTACTGCCGATATCTGGAAGGTAGGAGTTCAAACACAGGACGCCTCTTCGGTCACACTGGATAATTCAACAGTTGCTGTGGGCACAGTAGAAACAGTTACCGTACGAGCGACTATCGACCCCAGTCTTACCTTTAGCATTGCGGGTGTCAATTCAGGAACGGCGGTTAACAATTTAAATGGTGGATGCGGTCAGACTGAAACCACCAACAGCGGCATTAACTCTACCGCTACCGAGGTTGGACTTGGTGTTTTGTCAATTGCCCCTGCAGTTGACACAAAAATCAACAATATCGCCGCTCAACTCTTGACGGTGACCACTAATGGAGCGAATGGGTACTCAATAACGGCCACTTCTCCTGCCTCTCTTATCAACCCTTCAACCGGCTTTTTCCTTAATTCAAGCACAACACCTCTGACATTTCCACAGACAGGCCATTTCTTTGGCCTGCATGCGTGCGGGGTAGATACCGATCTTGTGAAATGGAACACAAATGCTCTTAGCGCATGCAATACGTATGATGGAACAGCAGGCTCTGCCAACATCTGTAAATATGCCTGGCCAACGGCAACCACGCCCATG
>JAYRRJ010000024.1:0-7523 GCA_041910135.1 Candidatus Levyibacteriota bacterium | reverse complement strand
TTGGGAAATCTCGGTGAAATGTTCCATGTCAGAGAAATTGTCAGACGCGTTGACGAAGAAATAAATGCCGTAAGGCGCGAGCTCATGCTTCTTGAGAAAAAGGGAATTCTCAACCGTGAAGCGAGAGCAAATAGAGTGTATTATTCGCTTGATGTTACTTATCCTTTTTATTATGACCTAATAAAAATATATGCAAAAGAATCGGGTCTTGGCCGCGATATCATAAAAAACAGAATAAAGTTGGGGAAGATAAAATATGCCATGATTTCAGGTGATTTTGCAAGAAACCTCCCCAACAATGGTGAAAGCGTAGACCTTTTGGTTGTGGGGATTGTTGTGTTGCCCGAGCTGTCTCTTCTTATAAAAAAAGAAGAAGAAATGAAAAAAAGAGAAATAAATTATACAATAATGAATGAGGACGAATTTATTTTCCGAAAGGGAAGACGGGACCCCTTCATCGCCTCAATCATTTACGGTTCAAGGGTCATGCTTATCGGTGACGAGGAGTCACTTGTTAAGGAGTAAATTTTCTCTAAGAATTAATCATGAGGAATTCAAAATTATTCATTCTTATTATCTCTATTGTCTCAGTAATCCTGCTGCTTTTGAATATTCCCGGAAAGTTGGACTTTCGATCAATCAAATTCCCTTTTATTGAAAAAAGTAAAAATGTAGCGAATTTTGTTTTTGACCCGTCCAATATTAATTTCAATATTGGAGGAATTACTTTCCACAAGGATTTATCGTACAAATTAGGATTAGATCTTCAGGGTGGAACACAATTAACGTATAAGGTGGACATGAAGGGAATTAAAAAAGATGCGCAGCAAGATGCTTTTGAAAGCGCAAGGGATGTAATTGAGAGAAGAATAAATTACCTTGGTGTATCCGAACCTACCATTCAAACGATAAAACTGGGAAATGATTACAGGATTGTTGTTGATTTGCCGGGAATGTCGAATGTCTCTCAGGCAATTAATCTCATCGGACAGACCGCACAGCTTACATTTTGGGAGGGTGGAAAAGATAAATTAACAAAAATTCCTCAAGGAGACTTATTTTTAACAACATTGGGGCAGCTTATCGGGGCTTATCCTATACCCACTAATCTAACGGGAAGAGATTTGCAGAAAGCAACAGTTGTTTTTGATAAAACCACCGGCAAACCACAAGTGCAAATACAATTTACCGGGCAAGGAGCAAAGTATTTTGACGAAATTACCAAAAGAAATATCGGGAAAGTTGTGGCAATTGCTTTAGACAATCAAATAGTAAGCGCTCCGGTTGTTCAAGCCGAAATCGCAAATGGTACAGCTGTCATTTCAGGTTCTTTCACTCCTGATGTCGCGAAAAATTTAAGTATTGCTCTTAACGCAGGCGCGCTCCCTGTGCCCCTTGAAGTTATAGCGCAAAATTCCGTTGGTCCTTCGCTTGGAATTGACTCCCTACACAAAAGTATGTTTGCGGCGATTATCGGATTTTTGTCGATTATATTCTTCATGACTTATATATATAGAAAAGAAGGCGTAATTGCTTGTGTAGCATTATTTATGTATACGGTGATAACGCTTTTTATATACAAGCTTATTCCTGTTACTCTTACTTTGGCAGGAATTGCCGGATTTATCCTATCAATTGGTATGGCCGTTGATGCAAATATATTGATATTTGAGCGCATGAAAGAAGAACTTCGACGCGGAAAACCAAGAGACATTGCCATGAAAAATGGATTTTCGCGAGCATGGACATCAATAAGAGACTCTAATATTACAAGCATAATTACGACAATAATATTATTCTATTTTGGAAGTGGAATAGTGAGAGGATTTGCGCTGACGCTTTTTTTAGGAATTATTGTCTCAATGTTTTCTGCAATTACAATTACAAGAAACCTTCTTTATTTTTTTGAAAGGAAGTAGAAAAAATAAATGGATATTGTTGGGAAAAGAAGAGTATTTTTGCTGATTTCGGCTATTGCCACCGGAATTTGTGTTCTGTCAATTTTTATTTTTGGATTTAAATTATCTATCGAATTTACCGGGGGTTCGAAGCTTGAAATTGCCTCTTCAGACAATAAAGTGATTGATGCAAGCAAAGTAAAAATGATTGCATCAAAAGAGAAAATTAAAATAGTAACCATTACAAAAAACACGGATAAGGATTTGTTGATAAGAACAGATACAATAAGTGATGCAAAGAAGAATGAATTCTTAGCAAAACTCACAGATGCGGGTCTGAGTGTAAAGGAGAAAAGCTTTAATACTTTGGGTCCGATTATTGGTGGAGAAACAAGAAATAACGCACTAAAAGCAATCGGTCTTGCAATTGTTGCTATTACCTTATATATAGCTTTCGCATTCCGGCATGTCTCAAAACCGGTTTCTTCATGGAAATTCGGGATTTCAGCAATAGTTGCTTTGGTTCATGATGTCTTAATAGTCGTCGGCACATTTTCAATGCTGGGGGTCTTATTCGGCGTCGAAGTTGATACCTTATTTATTACTGCGGTATTAACAATAATGGGATTTTCGGTTCACGATACAATCGTTGTGTTTGACCGCATCCGGGAGAACTTACTCAAAAACGTCCGTAACCTTACATTTGAACAAGTTGTTAATCAAAGTTTTAATGAAACACTCGCAAGAAGTCTTAATACTTCTCTTACTGTTGTTTTGGTACTTTTTGCATTACTCCTTTTTGGAGGGGCAAGTGTCCGATGGTTTATCGTTGCATTTTTGGTAGGCATAATTACCGGTACATATTCTTCAATTTTCATCGCTTCGGCTGTTCTTGTTGAATGGTATGACCTTAGCAGGCGAGGATACACGCTCCAGAAACTTCTGAAAAGAAAGAAGAAATAATGTCTCAAAAAACCACAAAACAAATAACTGTGTTTTCAGGAATCATTATTAAAGACAATAAAATTTTACTTACCCAGCGAACCGAAAAAGAATGTCCCGATGCTCATATGAAATGGGAATTTCCCGGAGGAAAAACAGATTTCGGTGAAACTCCGGAGGAAGCGGTCAGACGTGAAATTTTTGAGGAAACAGGAGCTGTTGTAGAAATAGAGGAGCTTATTCCTTGTGTTCAAACTAATTATTGGGATTATAAGTGGGGAAGGCAGCAAACGCTTTGTTTTGTTTTTATCTGTAAATTTATAGAGCAGAAAGAAGTGAAGAGGGATCACCACATAAACGATATCAGATGGTTTGACTTGAATGATATTAAGAGTCTTGAATGTCTTCCTGGAACTTATGAATTTGTAGAATTAGCCTTAAAGCTCAAGAATTAAGCCGTTCCCTAACAATTAAGGAAACAAAACCGCCATCTGCTTTTCCTTTAGTTTGTGGAGCTAAAATTCCCATCACTTTTCCCATATCCTGCATTGATGATGCACCTGACAGCGCAATTGCCTCATCAACCATTTTCTTTATTTCCTCTTCCGATAATTGTTCCGGCAGATATGCCTGAAGGACTTCCAGCTCCTTCTTTTCTTTGTCTGCAAGTTCTTGCCTTCCACCCTTTTCAAACATCTCAATAGACTCTCTTCTTTTTTTTATCTCCCGTCCGACAACTTCTATTACGTCCTCATCAGTGGCAGTATAGCCGGCACCTCCCTTTTGGATTTCGAAATATTGGAGTGCCGACTTTAACATTCGTATGGTTGAAAGTTTTTCTTCCTCGTGAGAAAGCATTGCTTGTTTTAAATCTTCTTGTACTTTATCTTTTAACATAAGCCAATTATACGATATTATTTGAATTGCTCCAAGCGTGAAAGAAGGTATTCCTTGTTGTTCTTTGAAAGGTCTTCATCTACTTCTGTAAATAAAGTGTTGATAATTTCGCCAACACGTTTTCCCGGAGGAATATTTAAAACGTTCATAATATCGTTGCCGTCTATTGCCATATCATTTATGGAGAATGGAGGGTGGAGTTGTTCTTCAAGCCGTTCTTTAAATTTTTTCAACCGCCAACTCTCGGCGGTTTGAGTACCTCCACCCAGTCTATCCCCGATGCGAAGGTCCATCATGTCTTTTACATTCTCAAGTCCTACTCGTCGGATAAAGCGTCTTACTGCGCTATCTGTTATATGCTCGTCAACAGTAAACATGTGCCAGCGGATAAGTGTGTAAATTTTTTCTTTTTGTTTGTTGGAGAGATGGAGACGTTCTGCTATCTCTTTTGCAATCTTACTTCCGACAACTTCATGATTGTAAAAAATTACATACCCTTCATTGTCTTTCGATGCAACGTTCGGTTTTCCAACATCATGAAGTAAAGCGGCCAGTCTCACGATTGGGTCTTTTGAGGGGCACTCCTTCATGGAAAGAATATTGTGTGTAAAAACATCCGCCGTGTGATGTCTTCCCGGCCGTGCCTGTGACACACCTTTTCCTTTAAGTAGTTCGGGGAAAATAATATCAAGAATTCCTATTTCATCAAGCAGTACAACTCCTTCATAATAATTATCCGTTGAAAGAATTTTTAAAAATTCATCCCGTATGCGCTCATTGCTCACCTGCTCGATTAAGTGACTATCTTTTTTTATCGATTCAAGCGTTTTTTCCTCGATGGAAAATCCTAACTGCGATGAAAATCGTACTGCGCGCATAAGTCGCAGAGCATCTTCTTTAAACCTCTCATCGGGATTACCGACAGAGCGTATCAATTTATTTTCTAAGTCCTTCTTTCCATCAACCAAATCTATAATTTCCGTGCTGCCATTTTCAAAGAGTCTAAGCGCCAACGCATTCACGGTAAAGTCCCTGCGCTTAACGTCCTCGGTAAGTGTCGTGCCCCATGAGACTTCACCCGGGTGTCGGTGGTCAGTATATCCAGATTCGGTTCTAAAAGTTGTAATCTCCGCATAATTTTTCTTATCACCGGACTCATTTTCAAATTTTACGCCAACAGTACCAAATGGATTATCATAGAATGAATTCGGAAAGACGGATTGTATTTGTTCAGGCGTAGCATTTGTCGTAATATCCCAGTCGATAACAGGGATATTCATAAGGATGTTTCTTACACAGCCACCTACGAGATATGCCTCGTATCCTGCCTTTTCAAGAGTGAAGTATATTCTTTTGACCTCATTATCGATGCCAATTTCCATATGGTATTATGAGAGATGTTAAAAAAAAGTATATCATGATACACTGGAAAATAATCGAAAAAAACATATCTCCTTCGACAGTTGAACAGATAATCTCAATCTTGCTAAAAAATAGAAACCTTACGGAAGAAAAAGATATAAAGGAATTTCTGGAAGCGAACACAAAAAAAATTACATTAAAATCGTGCGGCATTAACGAAAAAGAATTTAGTAAATTTCAGGAGCGAATACTTAAGGCGATTAATAGCAATGAAAAAATCATAATTTTTGGCGATTATGATGTTGACGGAATATGCGCAACAGCGATATTGTGGGAATCGCTTTATTCCAAAAGCAAAAATGTTATTCCATATATTCCCGATAGAGTAGATGAGGGATATGGACTCTCAAAAAAAGGGATAGATAATGTTTTGGAAAAAAATCCCGACACGAAAGTAATAATTACAGTTGACAATGGAATAGTTGCATATGACGCTGTGGATTATGCAACAAAGAAGGGGATAGATGTAATAGTAACCGACCATCATGTGAAGGGCAAAAAAGAGCCGGTCGCTTTTTGCCTTCTTCATACAACAAAACTTTGCGGTGCGGGAATTGCATGGGTAATAGCGCGAGAACTTGGTTTTGAAAGTAAAGCAAATATTGAGGAGAAATTGGTATTGGCAACGTTGGCAACAGTTGCCGATTTGGTTCCACTTGTTGCTGAAAATAGGGCAATTGTTAAAGAGGGAATTGAAATTTTAAAAAATACAAAAAGAGTTGGAATTCAAGAATTGCTTAAAGAGGCGGGAGTGGATAAGCAAATGATTGGGGTTCATACGATAGGACATGTAATCGCTCCTCGGCTCAATGCGACCGGGAGAATACAAAGTGCCATGAATGCGTTAAGGCTTCTTTGTACAAAAAATCTTCAAAAGGCGCAAGAACTTTCTCTTATGCTTGGAAACATCAACAGGGACAGGCAGGGCCTTACCGAGGATTCAGTGGAGCATGCAAAACTTTTAGCAATAGAAAATACATTGAGTACAAATATCACGATAGTGTCTCACAAGTCCTATAATCAGGGGGTAATTGGACTTATCGCGTCAAAACTGGTTGATAGTTATTACAGGCCGGCAATAGCAATTGCAATTGGTGAGACGGTCTCAAAAGGGTCTGCACGTTCTATCCAAGGGGTTAACATAATTGAACTTATCAGATCAGTTTCACATACCATTATTGAAGCTGGTGGTCATCCTATGGCTGCCGGTTTTAGTTTGGAGACAGCACGTATTGAGGAATTTTCAAAAGCTCTTGCCGAGCAGGCAGAGAAAGTTGTCACCGAGGAATTGTTGAAAAGATATGTAAGGATAGATATGCAATTGCCTTTTTCTCTCATAACAATGGATTTGATAAATGAGATTTCAAAGCTCGCGCCATTTGGTATGGGAAATCCCGAACCTATTTTTGCGACAGACTCCGTTGTGGTTTTGGAAATACGAAAAATTGGGAAGGAACAAAACCACCTCAAATTGAAAGTTGAGAAGGATAGGATAGTTTTTGATGCTGTGGGATTTGGCATGGCAGACAATGTCGATGCAGTGTCTGGGGACAGCGTTAACATTGCATATCAAATATCGGAGAACGAGTGGAACGGGAAGAAAAGTATCCAGCTAAAACTAAAAGATATCAAACAATCCTAATTTTTCGCTGCTTTTTAGATTCTCTCATAAATCTTGCTGCCTGTCTGTCTCTTTCAGCCTGCTCACTAACCCATCGTTTGAATTTCTCTTCAGAAGACATGGTTTCTCTTCTCTCTTCCGGAAAAGGATTGTAAACGCTTACGCTTTCTTGTATGGGTGAGGCGATCTGATTACCAACTTCAAGTGTATCGGTTCCTTCAGACATATAGCCACTATATTATAGAGATTATCGTCCTGCCAGAGCAAATGTGTTTGCAACAAGCATAACTGGTTGTGTTTCCTCACTTGGCTCTGCTAGTACAGGAATTGCGTTTTCTGCAGTGCGGTGTGCATTTCCATACAGTCGTGCCGGAATGCTTTCCACACCGTTCACATCTTCTATATGACGAGGATCAACAACCTCTCCAGGCTGAAGCGGCCTCCATGCGCCTAAAGCAACTCGGTCAGGTAGCTCACCTTGCCTCAACAGTTCGTCTTCAAATTCACAAAATGGTTTGAATGTTCCTATGCGTTCCATATTTTTTCCAAAAAAAAACTCCCTTTTGTGAGGGAGTTCGCGTACAAAGTCTGCGCAGCACGCGAACCCCTAGGGTTGGAAACCCTTAAGGGAGACTCTAATATTGGTGTGTCGCAACTGTGTCATACTGTTTCAAAAATTATCAACAAAAATCATTATATTCACATATTTTCACATTGTCAAGTGAAAAATTTGAAGCAAAATG
>JAYRRJ010000023.1:0-2743 GCA_041910135.1 Candidatus Levyibacteriota bacterium | reverse complement strand
CTCAAACCCGCGACCTCTTCCGTGACAGGGAAGCGCTCTAATCAACTGAGCTACCACCCCAAAAAAATTTTATTTTTTTGGGGTGGATGAAAAGCTCTTTCAGAGCTTTGAATACCACCCCAGCGCGTAGCGCAATGGTTGGCTTCACCCCAAAATCTTCAATCTTTGGTCCAACTATTCTACCAACAAGAGCATCGCCAGTCAATGGCCTCAAAACGGCAAAGCATATTGCCGTTTGTGCTATCATAGACTCATGAAAGAGTTTACGAATATTGAAATTGCGAAGCTATTTCGAAAAGTTGCCGCTGTTTATTCGATACAAAACGAGAAGAAATATAAGTTCCAAATAATTGCCTACCAGAAAGCGGCGGAGGTAGTTGAGAAACTCTCAACAGAACTTTCGACCCTTTTCAAGCAACAAAATCTCGACAAAATCCCCGGAATCGGGGCAACTATGCAGGAACGTTTGACCGAGCTCTTTACGACAGGGCATGTAGAACATTACGAGAATATTATGAAAGACGTTTCACCTGCCGTTTTTCCGCTTCTTGATATTCCCTCTTTCGGCCCGAAAAAAGCATTCAGACTTGTCGCGCATTTTAAGTTGTCAAACCCTGCAACGGTAATTGCGGACATTGAGAAGATGGCATCGCAAGGCAGAATTGCCGAGCTTGACGGGTTTGGTGAGAAATCCCAGCAAGATATTCTGCAGGCGATTTCGGAGTACAAAACAGGGACCACTAAAACCGGCAGAATGGTGCTTCCTTACGCTTTTTCACTCGCGCAGGAAGTAATGAGACACATGGAAAAATCCAAGGACATTGATAAAATAATGCCTCTTGGAAGTCTCAGAAGAATGGTTTCTACTATAGGAGACGTGGACTTTGCCGTAACCTCAAAAAATCCTTCAGCCGTCATTGAACACTTCGTTTCTTTCCCGGCAAAAGAACGCGTAATCGAAAAAGGACCGACAACCGCTTCTCTTCTCATAGGGGGAGGAAAACATATAGATCTTCTTGTTCTTCCGCCCGCTCAATTCGGCTCCCTTCTCCAGCATTTTACAGGCAGCAAGCATCACAACGTGGCTCTTCGCGAGTACGCCATAAAAAGAGGCTATTCGCTTTCAGAGAGGGGAATAAAAATTACGGGGGACAATAACAAACTCAAGGAATTCGATACAGAAGAGAAATTCTACCGTTTTTTGGGTATGGACTGGATTCCTCCCGAAATCCGTGAAAACGAAGGAGAAATTGAAGCGGCACTTCACGGCAAACTGCCAAAACTTATAGAACTTTCCGATATGAAAGGTGACTTGCACATTCATTCGAATTATCCAATTGACTCAAGCCACGACTATGGGAATGCGTCGATGGAAGATATGCTGAAAAAGGCAGAAGAACTTGGATATTCCTATCTGGGATTTTCCGAACATAACCCAAGTGTAATGAATCATTCAAAAGATGAGATTTATGACATTCTTCAAAAAAGGAGGGAAAAAATTGAACATCTTAAATACGTGCAAGAAAAGAGCTCGAACACAAAAAGTGTTCGTATAATAAATTTACTTGAAGTTGATATCCTTTCTTCCGGTGAACTTGCTTTGGATGATCGGTGCCTGAACCTCATCGATGGGGCTATCGTCTCTGTGCATAGCTCGTTCAATACACCGATAGATAAGATGACGCAAAGGGTTTTAAAAGGTCTTTCCCATCCGAAAGCCCGTATCCTTGCCCATCCAACAGGAAGACTCATCAACTCACGCACAGGCTATCAGCTCGACTGGGAAAAGTTGTTTGAATTCTGTAAAGAACACAATAAAGCGCTTGAAATTAACGCTTGGCCCGAGCGACTTGACCTTCCTGACACTTTGGTAAAAGACGCAAAAGATATGGGAATACGCTTTGTAATTGACACCGATAGCCATGCCATAAGACATATGGACAATCTGTTCTACGGGGTAGCTGTGGCAAGACGAGGGTGGCTTGAAAAGGGCGATGTTATTAATACCTATCCGTACGAAAAATTTTGGGATTGGTTAAACGCTGTGTGATTAGCCTCAATTGACTTCTCACAAAGCCTGTGCAATAATATCTTGGACATGAATTTTACACTTGGAATAATATTATTTGTAATACTTGCGATAGTAGCCTACGTTTGGCTTTCTTATAACTCTCTTGTCACACTCAGCGAAAGGATAAAGGAAGCGCTTTCCGGAATTGATGTACAGCTAAAAAGGCGCACAGATCTTATTCCAAACCTTGTCGAAACCGTAAAGGGATATGCAAAACACGAAAAGGAAGTCTTTGAGAATGTAACAAAAGCACGCTCTGCGATGATGAAAGCAGAAGGCCCACAGGAAAAAGGAAAAGCGTCAGACATGCTGACCGGCGCATTGAAAAGCCTTTTTGCAGTAGCCGAGGCATATCCGACACTTCAGGCAAGCGACAATTTCAAGGAGTTGCAGGAAGAATTGTCCGATACGGAAAACAAAATCTCCTACTCCCGTCAATTCTATAATTCAAACGTTCTTGCCTACAACACAAAAATTAAGATGTTTCCGTCCTCTCTTATCGCTCACCAATTCGGATTTACCGAAAAAGAGTTCTTCGAGACGGAAGAAAGTGAAAAAGCTCCCGTAAAAGTTTCATTCTAGAGAAAGTCGAAAGACTCATCCCTTTTGTATTTATCGTATGACAATCTACAACGCTATCGGTTCTAATAAAAGAAAGACTTGGTTCCTGAT
>JAYRRJ010000022.1:0-4474 GCA_041910135.1 Candidatus Levyibacteriota bacterium | reverse complement strand
GAAAAAATTCTTCCCGGAGTAAAAAGGACAACGAAGGGTAGACTCATCCATGTTTTTGGAGCGGCGGGGAAGCGGGATACAAGCAAGCGGCCACAAATGGGAAAGAGCGCGTCCATGTGGGATGACATTATCATTCTGACCGCCGAAGACCCGAGGTCCGAATCAATTGATGCGATAAATTCGGATATCAAGGAAGGTATCCGGCATGAGTTTGAGAGCAAGAATATACACGAGATAGGGGACAGGAAAGAGGCTATTGAATTTGCGTTATCAAAGGCAAATAAAAATGATACAGTTATTATCACAGGGAAAGGACACGAGGCGTCTATCAATTATGGCAACGGCGAAATTCCCTGGAGTGATAAAAAAGCCGTTACCGATTACCTAAAGCTTCACAATGAACTATAAATTACAAGACATAACGTATCCTGAAGACCTTAAAAAGATTTTTTTTGTCGGGATAAAAGGGGTGGGGAATGCGCCTTTGGCGATAATTGCAAAAGAAGCAGGGTTTGAGGTTGCGGGAAGCGATATCGGTGAGGAATTCATAACGGACTTGTATCTTCTTAAGAAAAATATCACGCTTTTTGTAGGGTTTGAGGAAAAGGATGTTGAGGGCTTTTTTGGGGATACGAAAAGTGAGAATTGTCTTGTTATAACAACCGGTGCTCACAAGGGGTTTGATAATGTGCAGGTAGCATACGCAAAGGAAAATGGCATAACGGTCCTGACGCAAGGACAGGCTTTGGCGGGAATGATGTCGGGGGAATTGTTGGGAAAAGACGATATGCAATCTATTGCCGTTGCGGGTTCGCACGGGAAGACGACCATATCTTCTTTACTTGCAACAACCATGAAGGCGATGGGACTGGAGCCTTCGTATTCGGTCGGAACCGGTGAGGTTTTTCCACTTGGGGCTTCCGGTCATTTTGGGGAGGGGAATTATTTTGTCGCCGAAGCCGACGAATATGTCTCTGAGCCGGTGTATGACAGGGTGCCTAAATTTTTGTATCAACATCCCAATTTTGCAATATTTAATAACGTCGATTTTGATCACCCGGACCAATTTGAAGACCTTGAAAAAGTCAAAGATGCTTTTTTTGAATTCGCCCACAACATTAAAAGTGGGGGAAAGCTGTTTGTCTATGGCGACGACAACTATCTGTCCACATTCAAGGAGAAAGTAAATAAAGATATTGTGGTTATAACGTATGGCGAGGGGAAGGAAAATGATTATGTTATTTCAAAAATTGTCAGCCATGGTTTGTCATCCCAGTTTACTATTTCAAAACAAGGCAAGGAGCTTGGAGTTTTTGAATTGGGAATTCCCGGCAGGCACAATGCGAAAAACGCGCTTGCCGTTGTTGCTTTCTTGATGGAACTTGGGTTTGAGCCATCTCAAATCCGAATATGTCTTAAAGCATTTGAAGGTACCAAAAGAAGAAGTGAAATAGTTGGGCACACAAAAAGCGGCGCGCTTCTTATTGATGACTATGGTCATCATCCTATTGAAATCTCAACCACTATAAAAGCCATTAAAGAGGCGTATCCGGATAAGAAATTGATATGCGTTTTCCAGCCTCATACATTTTCCCGGACAAAAGCGTTACTTCCCGATTTTGGACGCGCTTTCACAATGGCAGATAAATTGCTCCTTTTGCCCGTCTTCAAATCCCTTCGTGATACGGAAAAAGACACCTTATCTCACGACGAGTTTGTAGATGCTCACGCACAAAATGTAGACACTCAATTCTTTGCAACATTCGAGGATGTGGTAGAATACATAGGCAAAAATTACGCCTCAAATGAGTATATTGTTTTGACGATTGGGGCGGGAGATGTATATAAAATTGCGTATGCATTAAAGAATTTGTAATATACCGATAACTCTTGTTCAAAACGCCAACTGGCAATTTGAACTGAGACTCTCGGTATAACGCTCACTCAAGGACTTATATAATAAGAAGGAGTTCGCATTATAAGCGAAGCTTGTATGAAAAATAAATTTTACATATGAAAAAGTATCTAATCGAGGGAGGAAATGAGCTTGCGGGAACCATTCGAATCTCGGGTTCCAAAAACGTCGTTACAAAGGCGGTTATCGCGGCGTGTTTGACCTCAGAGCCGGTAACGCTTAAAAATGTCCCTGAAATTTCGGATATTCATGCTCTTCTTGAGGTGATAGAGTCAATCGGCGGAATGGTTGACAGGCGTGACGGAGAGGTAACGATAACGGTTCCGACCATCAAAAACAGTACAATAACGCTTGCCGAAGGCGCGCGTGTGAGAACGTCCTCGATGTTTTTGTCTCCCCTTCTTCTCCGTGCAAAAAAAGCGCTTGTTCCCAATCCTGAAGGGTGTAGACTCGGAGCCCGTCCTATCGAAAGGCATATCGAGGGGCTTGAGCAGATGGGAGCTGTTATCGAATATAAATCCGAGGACGGATACTACCACGCATCAACCGAGGGGTTGAATGGGGTGACTTACCGGTTTGAGAAAAATACCCATACGGGAACCGAAACCTTGATAATGGCAGCAACCTTGGCTCAAGGCACGACGGTTCTTGAAAATGCTGCTGAGGAGCATGAGATAGATGATCTCATCGCACTTCTTAACAGTATGGGTGCAAAGATACAGAGAAAAGAGGGGAGACGGATAGAAATTGAGGGGGTAGAGCGCCTCCATGGGACGACGTATGAAATAGTTTCCGACAGCAACGAGCT
The DNA here is from genome assembly GCA_041910135.1 of Candidatus Levyibacteriota bacterium. GTDB lineage: Bacteria > Patescibacteriota > Microgenomatia > Levybacterales > GWA1-39-11 > JAUSNA01. Next base: position 1,751 of record JAYRRJ010000022.1, on the reverse strand, counting down.
TGTGACATTTGCGGTTCTTTCTCTTCTGACGGGAGGAAAAATTCTTCTTGAAAATGCCAACCTTGCGAATGTTGAGGTGTTTTTGAAAGAGTTGGATGGTGCGGGCGGAACATACGAGGAAATTGATGGAAAAGTGCGGTTTTTTAGGAAAAACGGTCTGCATTCTACCTCAATCATGACCGCACCCGAGCCGGGATTTAAGACCGACTGGCAGGGTCCTTGGGCGATTCTTATGGCGCAGGCAGAGGGCGAATCGGTAATTCACGAGACGATTTATGAGAACAGATTCGGATACGTTTCGGAGCTTCGGAAAATGGGTGCGCATATTACTTTTTTCGAGCCGGAATTTGACAATCCAAAAAGCGTGTACAATTTTAATTACGAAGAGGGTGTTTCCTATCAACAGGCCATAAAAATTGAAGGACCAAAAAAGATTCATAACGCGGTTCTCAATGTCACTGACCTTCGAGCTGGGGCAACAGTTGTTATTGCGGCACTTATTGCAACGGGGGAAAGTGTTATATATGGAATTGAGCATATAGAGCGAGGATACGAGAAATTCGTACAGCGGTTGCAAAATGTCGGCGCAAAAATCAGGGAAGTTGCGGAGGAATTCTAAATGAAGAATGTAACGGGAATAATATTGGCTGCTGGAAAGGGAACCCGCATGAACTCTACAGACAAAAATAAAGTCGCCTTGGAGGTAAAGGGAGAGCCGATGTTGGTCAGAACCATCCGTATTCTTCGAGAAGCCGGAGTAGGCAATATCGTTGTTGTTGTTGGATTTGCGAAAGAATCGGTCCTTCCTCTTTTGGATGACAACGTGATAATTGCCGAGCAGAAAGAGCAGCTCGGGACCGGTCATGCCGTTATGTCAGCGTTGCCGTATGTCCCAGAAGGGACCGAGGACATACTTATAGTGTATGGAGACGACTCTTTCCTCCATTCCCCCCAAACATTTCAGAATTTGTATGAAACCCACACCTCCCATGATGCAAAAATTTCGTTCATAACAATGCAGATGGACAGTCCTACGGGATTCGGAAGGATAATACGAGATGACAACGACAATGTTATCGGCATTGTTGAGGAAAAAAATGCAACGGAAGAACAAAAAAAAATCAAAGAAATCAATTTAGGGTGTTATGTCATCAACAAGAAATATTTGGAAGATAATATTTCGGATATTCATAAAAATTCGGTTACAGGAGAGTATTACATAACCGATATTATCGATATCATCGCGCATCACAAAGGTAAAATTGCGGCATACCGGTTGGCGGATGGAAAATGGAGGGGGGTTAACACTCGCGAAGACTTAGTGGAAGCCGAACACCTTTTTGAATTATGACATCCCCTTTTTCTTATACTAATTTCTTTTCCGACATAGGAATCTTTAAGGAGTTATTTGAACAATTTGATTACCCATGGGAAGCGCTGCCTAATATTGAGCAATTTATAGCTTCGTTTACGAAAAGTGAACAATTTTCCGATTTTACTGAAATTACCCCTCAGGTATATATAGGAAAAAATGTTTCTATCGATGATACTGCACGGATTTCCGGAGCTGCTGTTATAGGGCACAACACTGTTATCGGGCATGCGGCTTTTGTAAGAGGCGGAGTTCTGATAGGTGAAAATGTCAATGTCGGGCACGCAACCGAAGTGAAGCATTCGATAATCCTAAACGGCGCAAAGCTTGCACACCTTAACTACATCGGAGACAGTATTGTCGGAAGCAATGCGAATAT
>JAYRRJ010000021.1:0-4917 GCA_041910135.1 Candidatus Levyibacteriota bacterium | reverse complement strand
GGGTCTAAACCAGTGACTCGGTTTTTTCCCGTTTCCATATGCTCCATCAGGCTCAAGCAAGGTTTTGAATGGAATATCATTAAGAGTGCCTGCAACCATAAGCATGCTTCTTGTCGGAAGCTTTGCGCTTTCTTCAGGAGGAAGATGGAGAATTGTCCACTCACCAATCTTAAACAGCTTAGTCTTAAAACTAATCATATGGGTGGAAGACGGGTGCCGCCCCCGCGACCTCAGGTTCCACAAACCTGCGCTCTACTGTTGAGCTACATCCACCAAGCGAAGCTATTAATTTTTCAATTTTGCGCCCTCGAAGGGACTCGAACCCCCAACCTAATCGTTAGAACCGATGTGCTCTATCCATTGAGCTACGAGGGCGTGCTCGTCCTCACAAGCTTTGCTTCCGAGGGCATCAGTTTCAGCCTATATTTTACTATATTTGGAGGGTTAAAAACAATTCTCAGACCTGGTCGGTAAAGAGGAGCACTTTCCCAGGGATTTCTTTCAATATTCGTGCCGGTGTTTCTGCAATATTTCCTTCATCTGAAAGGACTCGCCTCACAGCCTCTTTTTTACCGCTGCCCGTTACGTATGCTATTGCAGTATCAATTTTTCTCAAAAGGTTCATTGTCGTAGTTACACGCTCAGAATATTGGTTTTTGTCTCCAGCATCGTACCCTACAACCAAATGAGTACTGTCGCCATCATCAAATCGAGCATTAAATCCTTCGGGGTCTTCAGGATATGGCATAATGCCCGACACATGCCCGTCGGGCCCTATACCTGTTGTTGCGATAATTTTTCCATCAGGATGAGACCTTATCCATTCTAAAAGACCGTCATTGAACCTCCGGGCCAAATCTTCTCTGCTCTCCCCCTCTTTAACCCGGGCATCAATCGTTTGAGCTCCCCGCTCTAATGCCTTTCTATAAAATTCAGTAGCAGCTATTTGCGCCATATTGTTCTCAGCCGGATTTGTGCTATAGCGCTCGTCAAGAGGGGATATCGTTACATTATTTCCAATTACTGTCGGCTCCTGCCCTTCAAGAAGAGCAAGAGACGAACCGCCGGACAATAAGAGTAAAACGGGAGTATTTGCCTGCTGTTTTTCTTTCAAACTATCGCGCAATGCTCCTAGTGCCTCGGCAAGTAGATTTGAATTTTCAGCATGTTCCGAAGAAGCCATTTCAATTCCCATACTTCAGACTATACCATATTCTAAAAGGAGAATTTTATACAACGTAAAAGTATTGTTAGAAGCTAAACTTTATGAAAGTGCAGTTCTTCGCGTCTATTCCTGTAGAAACATTTACCGGCTTAAAAGTGTTAAGCTGCAAGGTTTTCTGTCGCGGGGTGAGTGTCGGTGTTGCTGTCGGTCCGACAGCTTGAGGGGTGCCTCCCCCGACAACACTGAAAATTCCTGCAAAGAATCCTGCTATCCTATCCCAGAAGTTCAATTTCTTTGCGGTTGTTGTGCCCATAACAGCGGTGTTTTCGTTAAAGTAAGCGGCCGCCGCTTTTCGTGAGCAATCGGGATGCGCTTGAATTCTGTAGGTCTGTGTAGTATCTAGATTTGTCGGAATCTGTAAATCCCAAATCGCCTGGTATCTTACTTTTTCAGCCGTATCCTCAATTATTGTCGTATTCACCTTGTCTTGCTTTTTAATTGTCGCTTGCGCGCTATTGGGAGGGCTTTGATACCAGGTGAAGGTAAATGTCGGAATTTTTGCGTAGTTTTTATTAACACCCAATACTTTTCCATAAGCCGTTACTTTTGTTGTTGCACCAAGGGTAATCGGAGTGAAATTCAAGCTGTCACAACTACACATCGACTCATCAAAAGGGGGTTGCGTCGGGCTTGGTGTTGACGTAGGGGTAGGAGATGGCTGAGCTTCGCACTTTTTATTGGTCGGGTTGCAATAATTACAGCCGGAAATATTCTGACAGATATTAGGATTTTGCGAACAGTCGGCTCCACAAACGGGGGGAGTTGTCGGTGTTGCGGTAGGATTCGGTGGATTTGTAACTGGAGGATTGGTTACCGGAGGATTTGTTACCGGAGGATTGGTAACAGGTGGCGCGGAACATACATGACTTGAGGGATTACAGTAGTTACAGCCAACGATATTCTGGCAAATATTAGGGTTGGCTGAACAATTTGCTCCACAAGCAGGCGCCGGAGTCGAGCTTGCTGTCGGAGTATTGCTCACCGCTGGCTTACATGCCTCATAGCAATAAGGCCTTAATCCTCCACCAGCATTGGCACTACACCAATTGTCGTAGCCGGTATTATTGTGCCAACTACTCGTGTCTGCACCGTTAGCGCATGAAGTGCCACCCCCTGATGAGTTGCCACACATAGAGGCCCCTCCGGGGCAAGGCGTTGCTGGAGTGGGACAGTTAAGCTTTATAGGGGCCTGTACCGTATCGCCATTTTGTCCACAAAAATTTACAGAGCTTTCGAAAGAGCAACCGGCAGGAACCGAAGCACTTGCTATGCTTAAACAAGGTCCGGCAAGACAACTACAATTCGGGAAATTAAATGATTGTCCTGGCCGTACCGTAGCTGATGAACCGGCGCAATTACTTGGTCCTACAGGATTGTCTCCCGCGCACGCAAGCTGCAAGCCACCAGCCCCTGCTGGCCATTGGCCTGAATTAAGAGATACCGAACCTGTAATCGTCATGCATGTGGCAAGAGCATTAAGTGAATTGAGCTGCAAGAGGACAAGCGAAAAAAAGGCAGCCAATAATAATAGAAAGATTTTTTTCATAATTTAAAGCTCATTAATATTTGCCTGTTCATATACGACAGCTTTTTCCTTTTCTTTCAGCCATTGGTCGTAGGTTATCTTGTTTCCAAAATTTTTATCGACAACCTGCACAATTTCTCCGCCCTCCCCGTCAGGCCAAGTATAAATTTTGATCTGCCCTTTATTGAGGGAAAAAATAAAGTTCATAAGAGCTTTATTGCTGTCATTTACAAGATATTGGTATACAACCGGCTTTTGCATGAGCGTGATGTCGTCGGTTTTTGCAATTCTGTAGCTGTTCACCGAAAGCTGATCTTTATATACTGGGTATTTTTCCAAAATTGATTTGCCTATATCATAAGTGGTTTTCCCTTGTTGGAGGGACAATACTGCTTCCCCAAATACTTTTGTCTGCAGGTCTCGCATCTGCTGGTATTCAGGCTTTTGCGGATAAACATCATGAAATGCAGGCACCCAATATCCTATCGTGTTGGCTGTTACCGTCCCCACCTCTCGAAGCATTATTGCGTTTTTTAGATTTTCATAATATTCGATTTTATTCTTCCCTTTTTCAACAACGATTTTTTTTACTTCCGACTCATTATCAAGAACTGCTCGTTCAACTGCCGTATCAAACGACAATTTCATGATTTGGCTGTCGATACCTGAAGCGACATATTGCTCAAGTGCTATAGCTTTTACATCTTTTCTATAAATTTTCCTCTCCCCCACCGTTGCCAGAAGAACATTTTCAGGCTCCGGTGGCGGCACTTTACCGCTCCCCTTCCCATTTGGCTTTACAATTCCGGAAATCATCAAGACAACAACCGCAAGGAGCACGATCCCGACTATTAGTCCAATAAGCAATTTCCCTTTTTTTTCAATGAAAGAGGATGGAGGAGTTGTGGGAACGGCGGTTGGTTCTTGTAACCCAACGTCTTTTTTCGTTGTTAGAAGTTCCTCTGATTTTTCGTCTTCCATAGTAAAAGAAGTAGGTTGTACGGGAAACCGCAGACCTTAAAGAGCGAGCAGTATAATTCCTCCCACAATTGCTATGAGAACACCGCCCACAAGTGCAATTGTCTGGACTATTCCTCCCGGCTTTGCAATGGTCGGTGTTGCGGTTGGCGGAGGCGGTGACGTCGGGGTTGCGGTTGGCGGTACGAGCGTTGCCGTCGGCGTCGAAATAATTGCATCTGCCTGACAAAGTAGCTGATCGGATGCGGCTGCGGCCAATCCTCCGCAAGAACTTACCGCAACAACTTCGCATTTATAAGTTTTTCCTTGCGTTACCGCAAAAAGGATTTTGGTTGTTGAAGATGTTTCGGACTCATTATTTTTTATAACGGTTCCCGTCTCCACTTCGGTTACCTTTACGTTGAAAGAGGATGCATCGGATTGAGAATTCCATTTACAACTTGCCTGCGTAAGGTCACATTGAGTCCCGTTACAGCCGGGAAATTCTACTTGAACTCCTGTCGCAACTGTCGGAGCCGCACAGGATTGGGCATAGGTTTGGGTTATTCCGATAGGAGGAGAAACTTTGGTAAGAGTCGAGAATGCAAAAAGGGCGAGAAAACTACCAAGAAGCGTTAGAATTGATTGTCGTATCATAATAAATCCGCACAAAAAGTTTTGTGGATACTACTAATATACTCATAGATAAACCTTCAGGTCAAGAGGCTAAAGCAGAAACTTTTGAGGCTAAGATTGTACAGAGCGGCCAGGGACTCGGTCTGCGGTGAAACTTGCAGCGAGAAACTGGACGCGATTTTGTGAGCGGCCAGGGACTCGAACCCTGAACCGATTCCTTAAGAGGGAATTGCTCTACCATTGAGCTAGCCGCCCGTCTCACATTTGGTAGGTGGCCAAACTTGTTTAGCCGCCCGAAAATTTTCAAAAGCTAGTGAAATGGCAAAATCTTTTTACCATTGAGCTAGCCGCGCCAAACATTAGTTACAAGTTAATAGTTATTAGCTAATAGTTATCTGCGCCCCCAAGAGGAATCGAACCCCTATCACTTGGTTCGAAGCCAAGTACTCTATCCGTTAAGCTATGGGGGCAATTCCTACCCAGGCTATAGGTTACATATTTTACCAAATTGCCTCGTCCTACTCAAATTCATATATTTTTAAGCTCATTTTTGATATACTCCTTATGAGGCTAT
>JAYRRJ010000020.1:0-10088 GCA_041910135.1 Candidatus Levyibacteriota bacterium | reverse complement strand
CGTCCTATAGCACTTGACATTGTGAAATTCTTTTGGTATACTCCCAAAATCAAATTGATTCTTATAAGAATCTAAGAAATTATTTTATGAATTTTAGAAAAACTATTACAACTGCACTCGTTACCGGAGCCTTCTTGGCAACAGCCGGTGTTTCATATGCTTCAGGCAGCAATTGCCAAATCATCTACGGAGGCGGAGAAGTCTGTAACAATAATATTCAATTCGCAATCAATAAAATGGTAGGAATTCCTAACACTTCAAATTTTACCGATAACCTTTCAGTAAATGATTCAAAATATTCTGCAGGACAAATAATTCCTTTTAAAATCATTGTTACAAATACAGGTAACAGCAAAATCGGACATATCAAAGTAACCGATACCCTTCCCCAGTATCTTACTTGGGTTTCCGGAGACGGTTCATGGAATGGTGATGCCAGAACAATCACTTTTGATATCAACAACCTCGATGCCGGACGCGCACAGCAATTTATGATCAATGCAAAGGTTGTTGACAACAATCAATTGCCTTCAGATCAATCAACCGTTTGTGTTGTAAACCACGTAAACGCTTTTGAAGATAGCGGTTCTACCGCATCTGACGCTTCACAAGTTTGTATCTCAAAACAGATTACTACTTCAAATCCTACACCTGAAGTTATCAATACTGTTCCTCCAAAGAAAATCCCAAATACTGGACCTGAAATGCTTCCGCTCCTTGGGCTTATCCCTGCCGGAATCACAGGGTTCGCCTTGAGGCGAAAATCAAAATTGAATTAAGGCTCTTTGAGGTTAGAGAAGGCAGCTTTTCTCAAGACACCGACCCCCCTCCCCCATCCCAATTTCCAAATAAAAAGCTACTTTCCCTAATCTTAGAAATTAAGACTAGGCTTTTTTCGCGGACAAAAATGCCAATAGCTGGCATCTGTCATCCAAGGAAAATGCGTTCTTTGACAAGGTATACAGAAAATATTTTTTGCGTTTGTGACGGTTAGTGCCGGGCACAGCGTACCATGAGTAATAAGCTGCCATGGTGCGCGCTGTCCGGTACTAGCCAAATCTACAATCGCAGGAGGAAAAACAAGCGATTTTGGCAAATTTAAGGTATCGGTGAGGAGGTCAACCATGGGAGTCAAGCTTACCCAGCTGAATGTCTGGGTGAGTATGCCCCACCCTAGGTCCGACCTGGTTTACGCCTGTGTCGAACTTGGTGAAGACCCGAAAGGGTCCGACGACGAGCTCATTGCGCGCCTCGTTGGTCACATCTCACAGATGATGACGGCCAACGGAGCGAATGCAGAGGCCAACCTGTCGCCGGAGTTTGAGAAGGTCGTGCAAGCGGCGTTCACAGCTCCACGGCAGCAGCCCCAACGGGCAGCGGCAACGACCCCGGCGGCTCAGGCCGCCACAGGTCATACGGCGGGTGCCCCGCAAGGGACTCCCCGCCCCGTCCATCAGAACGCGCTCCAGCGCTTCTTCCGTCCTCAGCCCAAGCCGGGCCAGGAAGGAATGAGTGCCTGGATGCTGTTCTGGAAGAACAGGTAGAAGGAGACACGGAGATCATGAAGACCTTACTCATCGGCGCGGGAGTCATCTTCCTCGCCGCAGCAGTCTGGTTCATCGTCGCTGGCAGCAGCGACGACAACCACAAGGCGAACGCCCAGCAGGGCTCGCCTACCGCGACCGCGACGAGCCCGGGCAAGAGCGATTCAACGCCGACGCCCGCGCCCACCCAGCCGACTCCGACTCAGGCCGCGCCCACTGCGCCGCCTCAGCCGTACGGCCTCAACCCGCAGCCGCAGATCGGACACCCCTCGATGTATATCGAGACGGGCGTCCCCTGCAAGAACCAGGCCGCCAACGCGCCTGGCTTCCACTGCACCGACGGCGACGATCACACGCGCCATTGGACCTTTGACCTCATCCCGGGTTCTGTCGCCATCATCGGCGGCTTCCGGGTCGACGGTACGCAGGACGGCGTCTATAAGGTCGTCCTCAGCGGACACGTCGACACGACCGTCACCGACGGATTCGTGTCGGTCATCGAGCAGGTCTGGGGCAACAACGAGTTCTGCTTCCGCCTGGATCAGACGATCGTGCTCAAGTGGGCCCACGCCCACGTGACCTACCCCAACGGGTGGAACCCCTGCCCCTTCTTCGAGAAGTGGAAGGGCGGCGGATACGATCCCAACAACCAGTCCGGTGCTCAGCCGAGCGCCACGGCCGCCCCTGGCGGCCAGGACCTGGGCCTCAACGGCAAGCCTCGTCGGCAGACGGGACAGGGTACTACCCTCTCCTTCAGCGCCGGCGAGAGCGTCATCGGCGCCACCGTCATCATCGGTGGTGTGAACAAGGGCGGCTGCTACATCGAAAGCGCGCCCTCGGACGGCACGGTCAACACCGGTGCCGTCAACTACAACCAGGCTGACTTGGACTTCTCCAAGCAGTACAACACGCCGCACTGCAACTAGGGGGTAACCCCTTGTGGGCACGGCAACTCGGCCCCTCAAAAGGGCACCGCCAAGGAGGGGTCGCCGGTCTAACCGGCTTCCCCTCCTCTATCCAACCGAAAGGGAGGAGACCTTGAGGCACATCCAACTCATCGGCGTATTCATCGCCGGGCTCATGCTCGGCGCCGTGACGCTCGTCTCGGCTTCTGGAGTCAACAACTCCATGAGCCCCTACTCGCAGCTTCCGGGCGGGGACCTCCGTGTCCTCGAGGACTGGCATCCCCAGTCCGACCCCGAATACGTTGTCCGCCTCGATAACGGCGGAACCAGGTACCAATCGCTCGGCTCAGCATGTCTGGGCCCCAACGAAACGTTCCTGGTCAACCAGTGGATCGGCGGCGCCGGCCCACAGTACTGGTCACCGGTCCTTGAGACGGACCGATGGGCATTCAGGTACTCAGGCCCAACAGCCGAGTTCCGAGTCCCCTTTGGACGTCTCCAGGTGAGTGCGACCGAAGCGCTCACCCAGTCCGACAACCGGACATGGACGTCAACAGACGTGACTTGGAGATGCATCAACCAGTACGAAACGCGCGTGCCACTCCAGGCAAAGCCTGCCCCCCAGTCGGGAGGCGGTCATGTCCGCATCGAAACCGGGCCTGGAAAATCGCTTCGGTTCGAAGCCCATACCCCGGTCATCGGGGCGCACTTCGAATTCGACACGGGGAAGACCTGCGACAGTTGCTATTTCGCCGATCCGCCTACGGGCGGCACGGTGACGAGCGGCGTCCTCTGGGTCATCTACCCTGACGAAATCGCCCGCGTCGGGCATCGCTACTAGCTGTAGCGTGAACGGCAGCAGGCATCCTCCTTGGGAGGGTTGACCGTCGCGAAAGCGGCGAGTTCGGGGAAAGCCCGAATCCCTCCCTGAATGGGTTAGAAATTTGTTATTACTTTCGAATTTGCATGAAAGGAGACGACAAGTTCAAACCCAACATCTGTATACCTTGTCGTCCTTGTCGGATGTGTATCCGGCCTGATGAGTCCAAAAGGACGAAAGGACATTATGAAATTGGTACCTACAATTTTAATAGTTGCATCACTCGTTCTTGCCATTGCGGCAGGATACCTTACCGTGCAAAAAATTATCGTTTTTCAGGCTGTAGACAACTGCCTTTCGATAGGAAAAGCAACGTTCAAAAATTCTGGAGGTCAACTTGTTACCGTACCTGACGAATACTGGTTCAAATATTGTATGAAGGAGAAAAAATTAAAGTAATTATGAAAACAACAAAACAACCATTAGTATCAGTCATTATGCCGGTTTATAATGCCGGACGGTTTGTCGAGAAAGCTGTTGAGAGCATTCTTGCCCAAACCTATAAAAATATCGAGCTTATTATTGTTGATGATTTTTCAACCGATAATACCTACTCGCTACTTTCATCTCTTGCCAAAAAGGACAGAAGGATAAAGCTCTTTCGAAACGAAAAAAACCTTGGTGTCTCAAATACTGTAAAACTTACTATCGATAAAGCGACAGGAGAATTTTTGGCACGCATGGATGCTGATGACGTTGCTTTTGCGAATAGGATTTATAAACAAGTTGACTATCTTACCGCTCACACCGATGTTGTGGCTGTCGGTGGTCAATGTCAGGTTATTGATGAGAAAGGAAAAGTTATCGGAACCAAAACCTTCCCGACCGACTTTAAATCTATTTACCGCTATATTTTTGAATTCGTCCCATTGCAACAGCCTACTCTTATGATTGCTGTCAAAAGATTACCGCATGACTTTATGTTTTACAGGGACGGAATGAATACTGCTGAGGAAATCGAGCTTATCTTCAAGCTCTTCCAATATGGAAAAGTTGAAAATTCACCCGATATATTGCTCAAATACAGAATACACACTACTAACACCTCATTCAAAAATGTCAAAAAGACATTCTTTCTTACCCTCATTTCGAGAGTAAGAGCGGTTCTGCTCTTTGGTTACAAACCTACGCTACGGGGAATTATTGTAACTATTATGGAAACTGTTCTTGTCTTCTTATTGCCAAAATCTGCCATTCTCAAACTCTACTCAAGGGTCAGACACCTTTCAACAAGAAAAGCAACGTTGTCAAAGGCAGTTAAGTCGAGGGTGAAATCCTTAGCCCTTCAAACATTACTCTAATTATGTTCCAATGGTTCAAAAAAAAGACGGCAACCACTACTCCTTCCCTTCTTAACGTTGGGCTGATTTTCCTTGTCGTACTTATAATTGGGCTTATTAATTACAAGCCGGGAACTATTCTTACCGGATGGGATAACCTCCATCCCGAGTTCAATTTATTCCTGAATATAAAGCGTTCGTTATTTGCCGTATGGCAAGAATACCAAAGTTTGGGGCTTCTGGGGGGAATGGGACATGCAGCTGACCTTGTCAGGCAATTTTTTTTGGTGCTTCTTTCTACAATCGTTCCCCAACAATCAATGCGCTTCGTGTGGACGCTTCTAACGCTTTTCATAGGTGGCGCGGGAATGGTTTTTTTGAGTACTAGTATCGTTACGCATACCTCGTTTGGAATGAAGTTACGAAACATAACGGTAATTCCACTTCTTGCTTCTTTTTTCTATATCTTAAACCTAGCCACATTGCAGACGTACTATGTGCCATTCGAAACATTCACAGCCCACTTCGCATTTCTTCCGTGGATGCTTTTGGCAAGCATTCATTTCTTCAATAGTCAAAGCAAGAAAAACGCTCTTGTCCTTGCGATAACGCTTTTTCTCACAACTCCACAATCATATGTTCCAACGCTTTTTGTTGTTTTCGTCATAGCAGCAACTATCATTCTACTTTCATCTGCTTATAAACTAGTACGATTAGGTAGAACTATAAATTTACTCAAAATTGCAATAAAGTACTATTTAATAGTATTTTTATCGAATGCCTTCTGGCTGCTTCCCTTCTTGTATTTTACTGTTACGAACGCTTCAATCAATGTAAATGCAAAAATTAACCAACTGGCAACCCCTCGCATTATTTTGCAAAACAAAGAATTTGGCAACCCCCTGGACGTTATGCTTTTGAAAGGCTTTTGGTTCAACAGTATCGATCCTAACCTTGCAAAAGTATCAACTTATATGCTTGAACCTTGGCGGGACCATCTTGCAAATCCCCTTATTACTCTTATCGGATTTATCATGTTCGGTATCGTTCTTTTTGGGGTTATTGAGGCATTGAGAAGAAGAGAACCGCTTCTTGTTTCATTTGGGGTGCTCTTTTTGTTTGTTTTTACAATGCTAGCAAATAACACTCCACCCTTCATGTGGATTGACAGTCTTTTTAGTCATGTTCCGCTTTTTTCTCAGGCGTTCCGCTTTCCCTTTACCAAGTTCTCACTCCTTGCCGGTCTTTTATATGGGCTTTTCTTTGGAATTGGTATGGGAAGAACGATAGAATTAGCAAATAAATTGCTGCCTCAACTACTCAAGCGGGCCGGTGGAATTGCAGCATCGCTATTGGTTGCGGCCGGAATAGTTGGTATTTTTGCTTTTTCATTTCCAATTTTTCAAGGTAAATTTATCTATGAAAAGGAGCAGTTGAAAATGCCAAGCGACTACCAAAAGGTCTTCAATTTTTTTGATAAAAAGAACGTAGACGCGCGCATTGCGACTCTTCCAATGGCGGGCTTTTGGAGTTGGAATTACTATGAATGGGGATATGGAGGTTCGGGGTTTTTGTGGTATGGTCTCAAACAACCCGTTGTTGATAGAGCGTTTGACTCGTGGGGTGCAACCTCGGAAAATAGCTACAACGAGCTTTCGCATGCTTTGTATTCAAAAAACCCGGAACAATTTGAAAATGTTCTCAACAAATACCAAATCTCCTATCTTATCGTAGATAAAAATATCTATTCGGTAACTTCTCAAAAATCACTTTTTTTTGACGAAACGGAAGGATTGCTATCGAGTATAAAAGCCACAAAAGAAGCCTCGTTCGGAAAGATAGATATCTATCGTGCACAGCTAAAAGAAAAGGCACAAAACTTCGTTTACTCACGTCCTCTACCTCAAAGTGTTAACGGTTACACCTGGGGCGACAACGATATCGCTTATAGAAATTTGGGGGATTATATTACAAGCGATACCGGTACTACCTATTATCCTTTGAGAAGTCTTTTTAGCAATAAAGTATTGAAGCAGGATTTTGCTGTGAAGCAAACAGAAAGCGAAGTTTCACTTGTGACCCATCTACCAAAGATAACCGAATCAAGGCTCGTTCTTCCTTCATATGCAAACGAACAAATAATCCCTGTCGAAATTACCGTTGAGCCCGACAATGCAAATAATAGTGCTCTTATTTCGGTCCTTCCTCTTTTTCCGAAAGTACAAATTGGGAAAAACGTCCTTACGCAAAACACGTCATACCCGCTTCCGCTTTTTGTGGTGCCGAGGCTTGATGCGCCTTATTCATTATTTATAAACGGCGAAAAGATGGTGTCGGTCGACGTGGCAAACCCTAAAAAAATCCGCACATATCTAAAACTTACGCAGGAAAACATATTCTCACTCTCCCATGCTCAAATGGACAAATTAGGCGTTCAAACAATTCAAAAAGAAACACTCATTTCGCTCCCGCAAATGCAGCAGCAAAGCTTAGTGCTCAAAAATATAGCTTCCGGAGAAGAATTAACAATAACCATTCCCAAGGCAATTGACTCACTCTATTCCTATAAGTACAGCGGGAAAGATTTTAACAATGCGTCCGACTGCAATACCTTCCGGAATGGTAAAACCCGCTCTACTATTTCGGGCTCCGGTATCACTTATGAGGCAGTGAATGACTCTTTCTGCTCATCGGTTTACGCTCAGGGATTGTTGCATGATGAGGGATATATGCTCACGGTCAACGCCAAAAACGAAAAAGGGACAGCTCTTCACTTCTGGGCACTGAACGATTACGAGGGAATTGCACCTATTGATTTGAATCTGTCAAAAAACGGCAATTCAACGTTCTTTCTTCCCCCGATGGAAAAGAACGCCATTTCCTACTCTTTCCATGCCGATACTGTCGCGATAGGAACCGAGGTGTCAAAAAATACTCTCAATAGCGTTGAGGCTATACATGTTCCGTATAACTATTTGGTGAATATTGTGCTTACAAAGCCATTTATTACATCCGCAAGCTTTACACACTTTACAACAACACATCCGAATGAAAGCTTATATGTTTCAACGCCTAAAGAAGTAAAAAGCGCAAAAACGCTTCTTGTTCTTTCTCAAAGTCATGACAAAGGTTGGCAAGCGTACGCAGGCAAAAAAACCTTCTGGTCATCGATTTTTCCTTTCTTTTCAGGAAAAAGACTTCAACACGTGAAGGTAAATAACTGGGAGAACGGATGGATAATAGATGGCTCTTCACTTCCCAAAGGCACACAAATAACTATCGTTTATCTGCCTCAGTATCTTCAATATTTCGGATTTCTCTCATTTTCTCTATTTCTTGCCGTTCTTCTACTCAAACCTATATTTGCCATAGCAAAGAGACGCTTGAGAGCCGCAAACGCATTTTTTGAAAAACGGGCTCAATTTTTTAAAGAACTGGTTTCTTTGCGGCTCCACAAAAGCTACCTGTAAATTCTACTCCGGTTGTAAAATACTCCAATTTCATGAGAACATGAAATGGTGAAACGATATTCTCAACTGCTGTTACCTCTCTTTCTCTCTCTTTGCATAGCGGCACTCATATTCATCGACCAAACATGGAAACCTTCCCCCAAGCAATCAATTGAACTATATGAACATCAGATTAAAAGCGTCGGAGCAAAAAAAGCGTACGAAATACTCTCTGAAGAGTTAACAAACGAAAGCTACGGAGAGCAGCATGGCCAAGCTCATAATTTCGGTGATGCTCTCTACCACACAACCGGCCTTAAGGGAATTCATATCTGTGATAGCAAATTCGGTTTTGGTTGTTATCACAGTTTTCTTGAGGAGGCAATAACAGACAAGGGACTTTCGGCAATCAACGATTTGGATAGCGAGTGCTCCAAACAATTCTCCAAAGGAGGCAGCTGCCAGCACGGAATTGGCCACGGAATACTCTCTTATCTGGGTGATGATAAACTATCTCAAGCTCTTGCTCTCTGTTCTACTCTCAAAAGCAAAAAAACTTTCTCCTGTCAGGTAGGCGTATTCATGGAATTCAATGTCAAAACAATGGATTCGGAGGAAAAAGCAATCATACGTCAATTGGATAAAGAACATCCATTTACCCCCTGTGATACTTTGGAACCCCAGTATCAAAAAGTGTGTTATTTTACCCAAACCTCTATTTGGCCTGACGTATTTGACTATAAATTTCCGTACTATGGAGTGCTGTGTAATCAACTGACCAGCCAAAATAAGCTGGCATGTATTGTCGGAATTGGTACGAATGCCACTATAATTGCTGATTTTTCATTTACAAAAACCCTGCAGATGTGTGATAGTCTTGCCGATTCATATAACCGTGTCTATTGCAGGGCTGGTGCTTCAATCGCACTTATCAGCAGACAGAATATTTTCGACAAGAAACTCTTTATGTGTGATGGACTCGGTCAGAAAGACAAAAAGGACTGTGAAGACTATATAACAAATTACTTCAAGAACAGCTGACACTACGAGCACGAAAAAATAGGCTACTCCTCTATTCATAATTCATAGGTTTTTAAGAAATTTCCGAACTCAGGGGCCCGCTAATATTCTCACTATAGTTATACGAAGTAAACTGTGTTGTAAACATAGTTATACGAAGTAAACTGTGTTGTAAACATAGTTATCCACATTTTATCTGGAAATTAGATTAGAATGCTATATATAGCTATTCCTATTTTGTTAAAACTCTAGGCCTGCATCAGAATATATCATTTTTGTTATAGGTTGAAGAGCTTGACAGGATATGCTATACTTTCAAAGTATGAAACTATTTTCCTTCGCAACCAAAAATAGAAGCAAAAATACACGCCGCAAAAGGATTTTCTCAGATTATCAGCAAGAGTCAGTGAATACTTATGGAAGACAACAGCTTAAATCACTCATCGACAGAGGGCTTTTCGCTCAATGGTAAGCAAAGCTTGCCATCACAAAACTAATGGTGAGTTTGGTCTTTTAAAACGGGTATTGCTATCAGTTAAATTTAGTGCAGCTTGATTCAAGCTTCGCTTTTCTTTCTTCAAAAGAAAGAAAAAGAGCATCGCTTTCGCTACTCATAAATAAATCCAAGTACGAAAAGCAATGCTCTTTTAACTGTTAGCTTTTAGTCTTTAGGCAGGGTAAGACTATGCTAGAATTCAAAATAGCAAATTCTACTCTCCCTTGTCAAGAAAAATCGATGAAGCAAATTTTAGCACTTTAGGTTGTTAAATGAATACTTTTCACGTTTTTTTTGAAGGCTTCAATGGAGGAAGGAGAGTTGGGCAGGCTTTCTTTCCTCCATTAAAGTTTGCAACGCACACCCTTCTCTATTGATGTCTTTTTTTCAAGAGAATTTATCTCCGCGGAAAATTTCAGGAATTTTATTGAATATTTTGAGGTGAGATGACCTTCAATGTCGAGACCCGGCCTTCAACCATCCAGTTGTCTCCATACAGCAGAATGTAGTATTT
>JAYRRJ010000019.1:0-13414 GCA_041910135.1 Candidatus Levyibacteriota bacterium | reverse complement strand
TCCAAATAACATCGCTACTCACCTCAGCTGGAACAATGGTGCTCTTACAGCTCAAGGAGACCTTGCAACTACCGGCCAGCTATCAGCTTCAACTGCACTTCTCGGTTCAAGTGGTCAATTGTCAGTTGATGCTAATGGAAATATGTCTACAACAGGAGATATTATCGCCTCAAGCTTTGCTATTACCAATGGCAAGATTTATTCCGACAACAACGGCAATCTTGTCAACCAACTTGCAACCGATCTTAACGGCAACAACAATCCGACCAAGTTTGCCTTCAAGAATGCTAGTGGCATGGAGGTTATGGGAATTGACAGCAACGGAAATGCGACCATTTCAGGAACCTTGACGACCAATATCGGCAATTACGATTTGGCTGAGGATTATCCGACAACTGACAGCTCGGTTGAGGCCGGAGATATCGTTTCTATCGACACAAATAATGACACCCACATCACAAAGTCACAAAAAGCGTATGACTCAACTGTAATCGGTATCTACTCTGAAAAGCCAGGATTTAGACTTTCTCAAATTGGCGGTATCAATGGCGACAAAGCAGTTCCGGTTGCCCTCAGCGGCCGTGTACCGGTCAAGGTTAATAATGAAAATGGTGCAATTCACAAAGGTGATTATTTGACCACCTCCTCTACTCCCGGCGTTGCCATGAAGGCAACTAAGCCCGGACAGGTTGTCGGTAAGGCATTGCAAGACTTCACAGGAACAACCGGGAAGATAACGGCTTTTGTAAATATCAGCTTTGCAGATCCGGGTAATTTCGTTGCGAGTTTGACTGCAAATGACAAAACGACTGCTTCTTCGATAGTCAGCTCTGAGACCATTAAATTACCGGCTAACCTTGCTATCAATGGCAAAGAAGTCAATGGGAGTTTGAGCGAAGGACTTTTGGCGCTGTCAGCCGGTATCAGTGACAACACAAATGGAATCAGTAAGCTGCAGGATGCGGTTGCAAAGGCAAATGACAAGACTGACGTCCTTGCACAAAAACTTTCAGAGCTTGAGGAGAAGAATGCATCAAATTCTGCAGCCATCGCACGAGCACTTGAGACCGGCGAGGCGCTTGATATTAAAGTCTCCTCAACCTCATCAGAGCTTGACAACATCAACGCGAGAATTGAAGCAATACTCGCACGTCTGAATGCTCAAAGCGCAACTGGAAGTTCGAGTATTGCTCTTGCAACCTCATCAGCTACTACAGCATCTGACAGTGCATCTCCAAGCTATCTTGCGGTAACCGGAGGAAATGTAAGCTCACCCGACAGCCTTATCAGTCAGTCGGTTCCATCTATTGACTTCTCAACGCGCTCAACAGCTACACTTCCTGCGGGTGACACGGATACCCTGGTCGTACGGGATGGCTTGAAGTCTTTGGGCTCAACATATCTCGGCAATACTACTGTTACCGGGGCAGTAACTGTTGCCGGACAAGCATATCTTTCGGATACAGATGTTGTCGGCAAGTTCTCTGTTAATAACACAATTACCATTACCGAGAATGCGGTGAATGTCTTGGGTGAATCGACTTCAAAGGACGAAATAACTGGAGGAATCCTGTACTTGCAAAACGCCCCAGAAGCGGTCGGACTTGACATATTTTCAGGAAAGATAACAATTGATAAAAATGGCAATATAACAACCCAGGGAAGTGTAAATGTTAAGGGAGATATCAACGTTGAAGGAGCAATCACAATCACCGCAACAGCAGGAGAGGAGATAAAGGCGCATGATGCGTTGTATATCTCATCCGAGAATACCGTTAAGAGAGCCGATGCAACGTTCAAAGACCGCTCGACCGTTATCGGTATTGCAGCTTCCGACACCAAGAAAGGAAGCACGGTCACCATCATAATTGGAGGAAAGGTGAAAGGGTTTAAAAACCTTCAAGCAGGCAAGAAATACTATCTCCAGACGAATGCCGGAATTACTCCTACCCCACCAGCAGGTAACTCACTTACTGTACCTGTAGGAATTGCTTTCTCAAAAGAAGAGCTTCTTATCCAACTCTCCTCAACAGAGGACAACACAATACAGTCAAACTAACCGGTTTGGCTTTCAAAAAGGAAGAATTGTGAAATTATTTCAATGAAATGGTTGAGTAATTGTAGAAAGGAGATGTTAAAAAGCGAATAGTAACAACCAGTTTTATTGTATGCTCGAAGGTCTTAACAATAGACTAGTTACTTATCGCTTATTGTATGGTTGTTCCACCCTGTATTGTTGTGCCACCTCTAATGTTGACATCGAGTGGAATTGTCGTTACCTCCGGATAATTACGGTAGGCGGCAAGGTCGGCGCCGCTGGCATCCGTAATCTTCAAGCAGTATGTGACTGAGGTTGAATCATCTGAATTATCTATAAGAGAGAGATCGAAAAGGCCTGCCTGGTTATTGGCTATGGCATTCTGGTCGTTTGAGATATCGTCATACGCCAAAACCCCAATATTAGTGTCCTCAAAGTAATTTTCAAGAACCGTTGTGTATGTGGCGGTATCGGAAGGGTCGCTCGCAGTAGCCGAAATGGCGTCTCCTGACGCCGGTGTCGCATTTGGATTAAATGATATTGGTGTTCCGCCCGATGGGTCGAGAACTTGGGCATATGTTCCATCCGCACAACTTCCGGAAGCAGGTTTTGCTGCATACTGAAGGATAAAGTCTCCCGCATCGACCCCCAAGCTTCCCGTAGCACTATCGACGTCAAGAAGTATTCGAAGCCTAAAGGGGTAGTTCGGTTGAGCAAGAGTTATTGGACTGTTTTCAGTTGCGGTTCCCCCAAAAACCGTTGTGGGGTTTGCTGAATCCGTATTTTCGAAGAATTGATAACTTCCTTGGGAGATGGTGATTGCAGCGTTATAAGCGACTACACCCTGAGTGCAAGCCGTTGCTGCTCCTGAGAAAGTTGCTGTATCGTGCTGAACTGTTGCAGGGTTATTGACTGCTTCTCCCCACCCGGAGTCATAGCTTGCATTTGCGTCGCTAAATCCATCACCACCACCGGTATCTGTATCGGTAAAACCGTTCGAGCTTGCTCCGGTGATAGTATTGTGGGCACTTACCGTAAGATTTCCGGCTGTAGATACAAACCCGCTTACAAGAAGTTCATCAGGATTGGTAGGTGTTATATTCGAGCCCACGGATTGATGTGCTCCGGTGTTGCAATTAGTTGACCTTGAGGGACCTGCAACTTTATCAAAGTATCCGCTCGAACTGTTTCCGGAAAACTCAAGGAAAGTAGTTGCAATGGAGCCATTGCTTGAAAAAGAGCATGTTCCTGTAGAAATTGCCGGAGATGCTGGAACAAGTCTATCAAAATGAGAAAGACGCGGGGAATTTGAAGTATACCTATAACGCCTTGTGTAGCCTGAAGGGGTATTAATTGTTGTATTCTGGTCGCGCGCACATATCAATATCAGTAGATTCCCCGGTGTTGCATCGGTAGTAAATGTCGCGGTAAGTGAGGTTCCTGTTGTTGCAGTATTATGCGCCTCTTGGACAAGAGAAAAAATAGAATCTGAAGCAATTTGCCATTCTTGCCCTTCTGAAAATTCACCGACTTTCAATGGCCCAATGAGGTAGAACTCGGGTGATATATAGGGAAATTTAATCGTATAGGACAAAATATGTGAGTCACCCTTTTTCCAGTCAACCTGCCACTCTATTGCCTTTGTCTTGCCATACTCCGATGAGCTACCACTATCTGAAACATCAAATATCTGAAAATTCGAAGGGACAGTGTCAAACACCGAGCCATTAAAATCGCGGTTTGCGGTAACCTTTATTTTTACCGGGTAGTTAAAACGAGGGTAAATACGCATAGGGTATTGGACGCGCTCGATTACATACGGTGCATAATCTCTCACATTAAAAAACGAATCCATCTCATTTGTTCCCAGGTAATTTTCCGCTTTTATGTGTATAGTGTAGCGTCCGGTCTCAAATGCTTTAGTATGAGCTAGAAAGTCGGGAATATTTGTGAACGAACGGTCGGCACAAGTCTTGCTTCCGGTAACGCTTCCCTCATCGGTCGAAAATTCCTCTTTACTACCTGAAGGACTTGTTATTGTGAGCCATAACTTTGCAGTACCGAAGACAATTTTTCCGTCTTTTGCGATGCATTTCGTGATACCATAGTCGTCCAAAACAGCCATCCCAATATTCACATCGTCTCCCTTCATGTAAAAACCTTTATTTGTATTGATAGCCAAGACTCCCCATGTAAAATCCTGGGTAACAGTTATGTCTTCCCCGGTATAAGTTTTTACCTTTATGTCAAGCATGTAAAGTCCGGGTTTGAATCTGTTCTCGGTCTTTGGAGTGACAATAAGTTGCTTGTTTTTCTCATTAAATTGAGCATCGACTTTAAGGGAAATGTCTCCTTTGGCGTTGGTAACACTCCCCTTCACTAGCCCTTCTCTTTCCGCTGCATGGGCAGTCCACAGGTTCTTAAATTTCTCTCCGGCCATCCTAAATGCAAATTGTGGCAATGTATTTGCACGGACAGAAATGGGTTTATCGCTTTGTGTCTCACCAACAACAAAAAGTTGACGCTGCTGTTGGATGGGTGATGGTTGAATTGAATCCGGAGACTTAATGTAAACAAGAATAAAAAATAGCAGCAGCCCAAATGGAAGAAGTGCGGAAGTGAACAATAATAGTGCCTTTTTTAGCTTCATATTCAAGACGAATGAGGTATTTTTATTATATCAAATAACAGCATTACTGAATTGTTGTTCCACCCGTAATAGTCGTGCCACCTTTAATATTCACATCTAGAGGAATGGTTGTTACCTTGGGATAATTGCGATATGCGTCAAGAAGCGAACTATCACCATTGGCGACTATTAGGCAATAAGTTGTCGAAATTGAATCGTCGGTATTATCAATCAACGAGAAATCGAATAACCCGGCCTGGTTGTTGCTGATGGAGAGATTGTGATTGGTGATATCTTCACTTCCGTCAGAAAGCCAAGTCTCAGCATAATCCTCGAGTCTCGTTGTATAACCTGTATCCGTCGGGTCGTTAGTGGTCGCGCTAATAATTGCGTTGTTACCTCCTGAATTTGGATTTGGATGATAAGCAATTGGCGTCCCGTCCGATTGTGTTCCAACGGGATTGTAAGTTCCGTCTTCACAATTCCCACTTGACGGGAGGGGTGCATACATCAATATCCAGTCACCGCTATCAACATCAACAATTGTCCCTGAGGGGCTGTCAACGTCCAGAAGTATCCGTAGTCTGAAAGGATAGCCGGGTTGGTTCAGAGTAATGGGTCCATTCTCAGTTGCCGTGCCGCCAAAAACATTTGTCGGGGTAACTGAGTCAGCATTTTCAAAAAATTGATAACTTCCTTGAGAGACGGTGACCGTTGGATTGAATGAAACAATAATGTTAGCGCACGTTCCACCCGACGCGTTATATGTTGCGGTGTCATGGGTCGATACCGGTGGATTGTTCACCTGCTCGGACCACGAACTGTCAAATGTTCCCGTCGAGCCATTAAAACTTGTTGACGAGTCGGTGTAATCACTTAAATGGCTTCCGACGCTCGTGGTGCCCGTTGCCGCAAATGCGGCAACCACAAGCTCATCGGGGTTTGCAGGTGTTATATTAGGTGTCACGCTCGTGTGCGCACCGGTGCTGCATGAAGTAGCATTTCTGCGGTTCCTTCGGTCCCTGACACTGCTCGTGGAGTTGCCGGAGAACTCGAGTACTTGTATGCCAAGGGTGCCTGAGCTTCCCGAGCAGGTTACTGTATCTGACATTCCCGCCGGGGCAACACGGTAGAACATGTATGCTCTGGGGCTGCTCGTTGAGTTGTTATATGCAAGAGTAAACCCAGACGGAGTACTAAATGACGCACTATTTGTTCTGTAGCACATGACAAGAACGAGATTTCTTTGTGTAGGAGATGATGGAAGTGTGGCACTAACTGAGGTACCGCTTCCATTGTTATGAACTTCCTGAACGAGTTGGAAAATCGAGTCAGACGCAACTTTCCACTCTCTTTTTTCGGTTAACGTACCGATTGTGAAAGGTCCAACTAAGTAAAATTCCGGAGCAATTTGGGGAAAATGTATTGTGTACTCGAAACGATACGTTTTCCCCTTTTGGAGGCGTACATCCCAGCCAACGGCCTGGAAATCTTCCGTCATCTCAGTTATTCCCTTGTTTGAAATGCTAGAGATTTTAAAATTTTTAGGCACAATATCGTGGATAAATCCATTAAAATCTTCATTTGCAGTAACTGTTACAGTGACAGGGTAATCAACTTTTGGATATATTCGTGTGGGAAATTTTGTCCGTTCTATCACAAATTTTGGTTCACCCTGCTCTACTTCAAATGAAGCTCGTATACTTCTCTTCCCAAGATAATGCTCTGCTTCCATAAGAATTTGATATGTTCCGGCTTCGTTTGCTGTCATTTTACTTAAAAAATCAGCTTTATCTGTGACGCTTCTGTCTTTGCAGTCTCCGCTACCCCATATTGAGCCGTCCTCAGTTGACAACTTCGCAATTTTACCTGAAGGACTTGTTATTGTGAGCCAAACTTTTGCTGTGTTAAGTTGTATTTCACCGTTTGCAATACATTTTGTTCTCCCATAATCTCCGAGGACAGTCATTCCAATATTTACGTTCTCCCCTACTCTATACAGTGCTTTATTGGTATTTATGGCCAAAACACCCCACGTGAAGTCTTGTGTTATCTCCTCAGCTACCCCTGTTATGGTTTTAACTTTAACACTCAATGTATAGAGACCAGGTTTAACCTTGTTATCGTATTCAGGAGTCGCGATTAGCTCTTTTTTTGTGTCTGAAAAACTCATGCTTACATCAAGTTCTGAATTCCCGGTCGCATGAGCAACACTGGCTTCTACAAGTTTTGCTCGCTTCATGCTACTCGCTTGCCAAACATTATCATATTTATTGCTTGACAGTGGTACAGCAAACTTCGGCAATGTTGATGCCCGCACGGTAATGGGAGTTTCGGAAGTTTTTTTAGATATTGCGATTACTCGTTCTCTTAGAGGTTTCAGAGAAGCATAATTGTGGGTATTCTTTGTTGTCTTAGGCTGCCTACTTTTGTACTGAGAAAGTACAATAAATATTGAAAAGCAGAGAGCTAAAACTAAGAAAGAAATAACAAAACTTCGGAGCATCTCTCTAAAAGTATAACACAATCAACCTAAGCTATTGCTTGGGAGCAGCTGTGGGGGTTGCATTGAGGGTCGGTAAATTAGTGCTTGGATTCTTCTTTACTGCTGCGGGAGTTGCGGGCGTTGGAGGATTGTTAAGTCCATTGACTCCTACGTTCTGAAGATTTTCTCCCTGAAGACCGGTATTTGTCTGAGCAGCAGGTGCTGTCTGTGTATTCTTTGAAGCCTCGGCAGCCTTTTCAGTAAGCTCTTTCTGAAGCGTCTGCGCTACTTTGTAGTCATTGCTGTTGGGGTTATTCTTTGCCAAGATGTTTACGACCTGGTCGGCAACCAACTTCGCATTTTGAACATCGCCCTTGTCTCTCAAGGCAATTGCCAAATTAAAGTAAGCATTTGCATGGTTCGGTTTGAGGTTTGCCGCATCGGTGAAGAATCGGATAGCCAAGTCATAGTTCTTTGCTGCGTAGTATACTCCTCCTACATTAAGTCTCAATTCGGGATTCAATGGATCTCTTTGAATTGCGCGGCCGTACGCATCGAGTGAGAATGCGAGAGCGTTTTGTGCCACCCCTGAGATGTTTCTATAAATCGATGCAAGGACCACCCAATTTCTTGAAGAAAAAGGGCTTAGTGCTACTGCAATTCTTCCTTCGTTGATAGCCTGAGAAAGAAGAGTTTGGATTGTTCTTCTGTCCTGATCGGTCAGAGTGCCCTTTGGATTGTCTTTTGTTGGTCCTTTTTGGATGGCGAGTGCGTTTGCGAGTGCAAAATTCGTCTGTGCGATGTCGACCCTATATAGGTCAATGACGGGATTAAGAGACTCTGCTTTCTGCAAATTAGTGTAAGTTTGCGTTCCACTCTTTGCAGCGACAGTCAAAGCCTGTCTGTGGTAATAGTCGGCAAGGACTGCATTGTAGGTTGTGTAAAGGACCGGTACTGCTACGATAAGAAATACTACAAAGAAGATAATTGGAAGCAAGTCAAATTGTCTGTCGTCAACTGTTGACGCTTTAAGTCCCATTGAGAAATGCATTACTTTCTCCCGGATGGACTTCTGTGCAACCATGAGTGATACAAAAACTACAATCGTCGCAACGAAGGAAACTAATGTTGTTGTATGAATAGCCAACAAAACAATTGCTGTAATAGCGCTTACGGCAAGCGCCGGTACGATAACGGTTGTGTTGTCGTGCTGTACCTCGGCTGCCTTCATTGAGAGATTCCTCCATGCATTTACGAAAACTATCAAGCAGACAAGTGCGAGAGACAAGAGTCCAAGTATTCCGAGTGTTCCGAGAACTTGAAGGAATTCGTTGTACGCAGTGTCAAATGTGAAATTCCAGTAGTCAAGAAGGTTGAACTCCAAAGGTTTGTAGTTGGTGAAGTTGAAAAGGTATGTTGATGGTCCGGTTCCGATGAATGGAGCATCTCTGAATGTAGATGCCGAAATCTTCCATGAGACAGCAAATGGAAGCTGAATTTCGTGCGGGAATTTCGAACCAAGTTCTTGCAGTTTATTGCCCGGGAAAGGAAGATTGATGAGCACTATCACGAGTCCAACTACCGCAACAGGTGTCAAAAACATCGGAAGACTCTTTCTGAATTTAGCAACTTTATGCGGCTTGGTAACCATGAAGCAAAGGGCGAAAATAATTGCAAGAGCTACATAACTCGGCAAAGAGCCAACGAGCGCAACGGTTGCTCCGAATAAAATTGATAGGGTCAATGCGATAGGAGCCGGCATGTATTTGTTGTTGCTTACTATTGAAAGTAAAGGCAAAGGAAGAAGCAGCGATAGCAGCGCAATCGTTGAGAAAGATGAGCCTGTAGGCGTAAAATTAACTGCTTTTGCAAATGAGAACGGTAAGTATATGTTGAAAAACGAAAGTACGGTTATAAGTGCAACAACCGCTGCACTTCCATACAATACGTACATCAAGGTTTTGAGCTTAGTAAAGTTCTTGAGGTTGGAAACTGCAACAAAGTAAAATATTATATAAGTAACCCACGCCACCGCCGAGCCGTGGACTCTGGGGAAATTGCCGTAAATAGACTGGAATCTTGAGGCACTGAAGTAAGTAGATGCAATTACAATTCCAAGTAGTATCAGCATGGGGATATCTAATGGAGTTCTTGTTATTTGCACTTTACCTTTTACAATCCAAGAAAAAATCCACAGGCCAAGAAGAACAACCGTGGATACTACAAGAAATATAAGCTTTGGCATTTCAAAGAATTCCGTTGTTTGGTTAAGGAAAAGAAGAGGTGTAACTCCAACTATAGCAAGAAGCAAAAATGAAATAGCATTGTCGATGATAACTCCTAATTGACCTTTCATAAATATATCCTAATATAGAGAACCTTAAAAATACCTTAAAACTAAAATTAAGCTTGGTGTATTAACAATATAATCATAAATGAAAAATCGAGTCAAGTAGCAATTTTAGGGCTTCAATACAATCTATTTGTTCGCTAGTTACTTTTGGGAATGTACCCTTTTTTTAGGAAGTTTTGACTTTCTCAGGATATGGCTGCTTCAAATTCTTTTTCAAAAACCTTGATAATTTTTTCCCTAACCGGCACGATGTCCTCATTGGTTAGATTGCGTGTTTTATTTAAATAAGTAATTCTAAAGGTTCTTTTGTTTTGGAAGACATCAAGAAGAGACACGTCGTTGACGAGAGAATCGACGGCAACTATGGTATTTCGCACCTTTTCATACGTGAATTTCGGCGGAATTTCTACTCGAATATCTTCAATTATTGGTGGAAATTTCGGCGGAATTTGGTAGACCTTTTTCGCATTCGCGTGCTTGAGAAGAGATGCAAAATTCATTTCAAATGTTGCTACGTCCAAAATCTCAATGGTTCCAATTCTTTCCTTACCAATTGTGACGATTGCTCCGTCAAGTCCATCCTCTTTTCTCTCAAAAGTGAAATCCTTTATTCCAAGAATCTGAAAAACTCTTTCAACTACCCCTTTTGTGTTGGAGAAATTAGCGCTTCTCCCCTTCAACAAGCCGGCAAGAGTAAGCGCCTCATTAGGAAGCCCTTTTGTTTTAAGATAGACATTCGATATTTCAAAAAGACACAATTCTTCCCTATTTTTGTTGGTTTTACAAACTTCTAGAAGACTGGGGACAAGAGAATTTCTTAGATAGACGCGGTCTTCAGTAAGCGGATTTCTAAGAGCTATTGCGTTTTCAATGGGTCCGTCGAATTGTTCTTCCGAAACCATCGAATATGTATATGTTTCGTTATAGCCCCAGTAAAGGAATGCCTGCTTAATTTTTTTGATCCAGTAAAATTCATTTTTTTCTTGGTGGTAGAAGTCTTGCTCCGCAAAGGAGGGAAGATTGTTCGGGATTTTGTGGTAGCCGTATACTCTGGCAACTTCCTCGATAATATCCTCAGGAATATCAATATCGTTAATTCTTGAGGTGAATACTTCTACTTTAAACGTGGTATTGGTTACAGAAACAGTAAAACCTAGACTTTCAAGGATTTCTACTATTGTTTTTTGAGGAATTTCTGTGCCAATTGTTGCATCTATTTTTTCTTTTGTGACCGTTATTGTTTTTGGTTTTACTTTGTTTGGATACATATCGATTATTGGTGAAACAGCTTTGGCATGTGCAAACTCTTTTAAAAGCTCCAACCCATGAAGAAGTGTTGGAAACATGATGTCCGGATTCAGGCCCTTTTCATTGAGGACCGCAGCTTCAGTCCTAATACCAAGTCCCATAGAGGTCTTTCTTAATAGATGCGGGTTGTTGTTGTCTAAAAATAAAATTATTCTTTTTGTGTCATCGGTGACGACGCTATTTGCAGTTCCCATAATTCCTAGAAGGTCGACTATATTTCCCTTTCCGTCGTCCGCAACTATATCTTCTCCCGCCAACTCATATTCTTTGTCATCGAGAGTTGTGATTTTTTCTCCTTTTTTGGAGCGTCGAATTATAAGTGTATGGTTTGGGATTCTATCATAGTCAAAAACGTGTGACGGATGGCCGACTTCCCGCATAATGTAATTGGTAACATCAACCACATTGTTAATGGAACGAATTCCGCTTTTTGTTAGCCTATCAGCTATAATTTTTGGGGAAGGCCCAAGGGTAATATCCAATACAATTGCAACAATACGATTAACAAGGGTTGGGTCGATT
This sequence comes from Candidatus Levyibacteriota bacterium, assembly GCA_041910135.1. Taxonomy (GTDB): domain Bacteria; phylum Patescibacteriota; class Microgenomatia; order Levybacterales; family GWA1-39-11; genus JAUSNA01. The sequence goes on along the minus strand of JAYRRJ010000019.1, from coordinate 2,079 downwards.
TCAATATTTAATATATTATCTTTCGGAACGATTTTTCCATAATAATCAATTGTTCTAGGTTTGAATTTTGCTTTGAATCCTTGTTGGGGAAGAACTGCAGAAGCTTCTCTTGCTATACCAATTATGGACATGAGATCCGGTCTGTTTGTGGTTACTTCGATGTCATATACAATATCATCGTCAACTTTTTCCATACGCTCGATAGATACAGAAGTCAAGCTCATCGCAGTTGCGAATTCTTTAGGAGTTGCGTTTGTTTCTAAATAATCTTTCAGCCAACTATTTGGTATTAATATATTCATTGTGTTTTTTAAAAAGAATATTATGGACCTTCTGAATCATAACTATAGTCAAAAAAGAAAGTATGAGTGGTGATAATAGTAATGAGATATTTGCAATTATTATTAGGTAGTTGGGTAGACAATACTTACCTAAAAATGCGGATTCCCCAGGTTTACATAAAACTAAATACAGAAGCGATATGCTAAAAGTGCCTAGAATAATATTTTCTAGAATAAAATAAATTATGGTAAATAAAACAAAAAGGAATATGTTTTTTTTGTTTAACGCTTTCATCATTGTTTGTGCATTATGATTGTAGTGTCCCCTTATTTTATTAAGACTTTTGACCAACCGTAAGAACTAGTGTTTTAATTTTTTTTAACAACTAATTTTCTCATACTAACTATTGTCCCAACAAAAATAAAAAAAACGATGAAAGTGGCTGCTGTTTGAGCAGAATAATAATAAGGTGAACAAGACGGCTTACAGGTAAGACATCCAAGAGAAAGACACCCAAAACCAAAAAACGCAATTATAAAGGGAGACAAAAAAATGGAAATAACGAAAAGTAGAATGCCAATGATAATATGTGTCAAGTATTTCATATTTAAAACTGTTTTAAAAAATCCAAATCGTTGGAATACAAAGTCCTTAGGTCGTCTATCTTTAGGCCCGCTTTCATCATAAGGACCCGCTCCACTCCCCACCCGAAAGCAAAACCGGTGTACTTTTTGGGATCTATTTTGCCGGCTTTCAATACATTTGGATGCACCATACCACTTCCTCCCATTTCAAGCCACCCTTCTTTGCAAAGCTTACAGCCCGTTCCACCGCATACACCGCACGTTATATCTATTTCAAATGAAGGCTCCGTAAATTGAAAATGATACGGCCGGATCCGAAACTCCCTTTTTTCTCCAAAATATGACTTTACAAAATACTCCAATACCCCTTTAAGATGCGAAATATGAATCCCTTCTCCTACTACCAAGCCTTCAAATTGATGAAACATCTGGGTATGAGATACATCGGACTGCCTTCTGTAGCACTTGGCGATATTGAGCATCTTTATTGGGAGCTCACCCTTTTCCATCTCTCTAACTTGTCCGGAGGAAGTGTGTGGGGTCAGAACAATTGGTCCTTTTTTTGGATCTTCCGGCATATCTACAAAAAATGTTTCCCAATCGTCTCTTGCCGGATGATTTTCGGGGAAATTGAGTGCCCCGAACGCATACCAGTCGTATTCAACCTCCGGGTATCTTACTTTGGTAAAGCCGATTTTCTCAAAAATTGCGGTTATCTCCTCTATTGCTTGAGTAACCAGATGCAAAGACCCGAGAGGAGGTTTGTTGCCGGGCATCGTAACATCAATATCGGCAAGATAGTTGGTCTGCTTGCCTATCCTGTTCTTTTGCTGTTTGGAAATATTCTTTAGTTGTTGACGCTTATCGTTGATTTGCTCCTCAAGAATGTCCTTAATTTCGTTTGCCAGTCTTCCTATCTCGGAACGCTTTTCTGGCGGAAGTTTGGGAAGCTCTCTCATAGCAAGCGTGAGTCGCCCTTTTTTCCCTAAAAATTCTATAAATATTTGCTCAACATCCTCCTTGTCAGCTTCCATAAGAAGTGACATTGCATCGTTTTTAATTTGTATTAATGTTTCTTCCATAATGAAAGGCACTCTTTCACCATCGAGTAGGTGTCATCAAGCGTTTTTAGCCCTTTAATATTCTCAAGTTCGTACCATTTTGCGTCATTCGTCTCCTCGTCAAGCTCAGTATTAATTGTACCAGAAATTAC
>JAYRRJ010000018.1:0-5777 GCA_041910135.1 Candidatus Levyibacteriota bacterium | reverse complement strand
GTTGCACTAAAAAACAGTGTATACTTTTTTCATGGTACTTTTGCTTCACATTATTATTGCGATATCCAGCATCGGATTTAGCGGATACGTCTTTTTGCATCCATCAAAACAAAAACTTCTCGCCTCGTATCTATGGGTAGCAGCGACAATTATTACCGGTTCATATCTTGTTATTATGAAGCCATCGCAGTTGGTCTCTGCTTGCATTACCGGTCTTGTTTATTTAGGGTTTGTCATGTCTGGGATTATCGCAACGCACGTGAAGCTTTCGAAGCAGCAAGTAGGCAAAAGCTAAACCCCGTATTCGAGAAAATAGAAAAACCCCTGAGACGATAAAAATGTCCAGAAAAACAAGAAGGTGAAAGTAATATTCCGTACATTATTGCAAGGATAATAAGAAATAGAGATGTCGCTTTTGCCGCTTTTGCATGGGCAGGAACCCGTGAGAACATATACGAAATATTAAAAAAAGCTTCGTAGGTAAGGGCAAAAAATGCAGGTACTGTGGGGAATTTATTGTGCCTATAGCCTTTAAAAACCGTATAGAAAACAATAAACGTGACAATTAGCTCAGTAAAAAAGCGTTATTGCTGAGAGCAATGGTCCATGCATTTTTTAAGTTTACTCTTAATTTGTCGGTTTATCCAAGGGTTTTCAAGACGTTTGCTGCGAGTATTTGTGCCCGCGGGTCCTCAATCGGAATCGGATACGGACGGGTCCCAATTCTGAAAGAATCCAGAGCCTGTGCCCATTCAAGGCTGCCGGTCGTAAAAACTTGAGCTCCCGACTCGTGGGTGGTAAGACAGGAGTAGCTATGTCCTTGCCCGGGTCCTTTATTTACTACCGATGCTGCCAAAATTTCGCGCCCTACTCCTGCAGGAACCCCGTCAAAAATAGTGTCAAACTCAGGCCCTATCCCATGCTTTATGGCGTCCCCATTTTTAAAACCGGAGTCTTTAAATGCCCAATGATTTTCATTTGCTACTACCCAGTCGTCACCCTTTGATGTTTGCTCATAAGCAACGCCAAAAAGCGCGGCTTCATGTTCCCCCTGGTTTCTGAATTGACTCTTGGGCATATTAGGTCCTGCCATGGTTTTTCTGTCGCAGACAACTTTTCTATTCTTCCCAAAAATTGTGTCTTCCAAATTTATTCTCCAATAACACGCATTTGATCCGAAAAGAGCGACGTTCGTCCCGTTTTTAACCGCTTGCTCAAGCCTCCTTTTCATCTCCATCGTGTAGTATTCATGGTGTCCTACCATCGCAATAAGACTTCTTCCCACAAAAGCCTCTTCATCGTTTTGGGTGTCTAGGTCTGCTTGGTAATCCATATCAATTCCCTCTTTTTCCGCGAATCTTATGAAAGGTAATTCATATCTGAAAATATCCCCCGCTCCCCAACAGTCGCGAAGTTGACGGTCAAGGCTTACTGCAGATGCCCCGCCGTAGAGACTAAGTCCGTTAATGTTGTTATATGCCTGGGCAGTTAAAAGTCCGCTCTCAGCAATAATGGGAGCATTGGGTTTTGGGGACCGTACCCAAAAAGGTGCAAGACTTTGGAAGTTGTTTGTACTGGTTGCAACAGCAGCATACATTCCCGACCTCCATTCATCGGGGACTACCACCTCGTGTGATGCTTCCCATGTCCCCGTCGTACCGGCTGTTGAAGGTTCATACTTTGTTGATTGTTGTGGAGCGGAAATACCATCTTTTTCATAAACCAGCCTTCCCCCCGCGCCGCCATACCAACCCAGCCGGTAAAGCTTCAGATCGTATCTCCCGTCGTTACTTGCGACGTGAAATGAGAGTTTTTCTCCCGGCTTTGCCGAATGGGGAGCGGTAAAGGCAGCAATATAAGAGGTGTTGGGTTTCATAAGAACCCAGCCGCCGTCTCCTTCTCTCCCATTCTCCTCGGCAACCGTCACATGTGCGCTTTTGAAAATTATCTCAGGAAGTGGTGGATCGCCATTAAGACCGGACGCTCTTTCCTTTGGGGGTTCCACATCTGGTATCGATTCTAGAGGCTCGATAACTGAAGGAATGCCTTCGCTAACGGCTTTTATTGCGGGATGATTTTCAACAATTTGAGATGCGGCCGCAACGGTAAGTCCCAGCAATGCTCTTCTTGAGATGCTTCCTTCCATAATCATGGGTATTATACCGCGTTTTTGGAAATGAGAGGAATTTTGAGACGGAAATTATAGAAATCTGAAATTCTTGCATATTGTCCCGTCTTCCGAAGCAAGAGTATCGCAGTATATTGAGGGCGCTTTTCTTCCGGGAAAATTTTCGAGCGCTGCCCTGCAATAAATTTCAAGCTCTTTATCGTCTAGTCTCATGCAATTAGATAGTATTATTTGTGTCTTCCACTCGGAATAGCGTGGTGCGACTACTCCTGCTCCCAGCCCGCAATATTTCTTTTCATCTTTTGCAAGGCTACCACAGACCTGTCCTATATAGGGATAAATTTCCTGGGATTTAAGATGAGCAACCTCTCCCCACCATTGTGGTAACGAAAAATAGCATGAAGGAATAAATTCTTCCGGAATGGAATTGCAGGGATAAAGAGGGTTTGTTTTGTCAAATTGACGCACCTTCGTTTTTCCATTGTGAAGAGTTGCAAAATTATATTCCATAAGAGCTCCATTTGTGCAGCCCAAGATGTGTTTCTGAGGATCTATGGCATCACATTCCCGCAGGGCAACCAGCAAATCTTGGATGGTATATTTTGTTGTTCCCATAATCCCATGGCCAATTCCGTGTTGACAGCTAACAGTTCCCATCCCTCCAAGCATTACGCAGTATGAATTTATTTTTTTTAAAACTGCCTTTCCCTTATCGCCAATAGCCAATCCGACAATGCTGTGGTAACAACCGTAATTGAAAGAGTCATCGCAGGCTTCAATTCCCGTTATGCCATTTGTTTGATAAAGAATTTCGCCAAATTCATGAGCATTGGCGTGTTGTATTTGGGGAGACAATCCGTTTTGGGTTTTTTTAAATTCTTCCCATGCATTACTTGCTCCCTCACTTTGAATTTTATATACCCATGGATTTTTCTTCCGGTTTTCATTTTCTTTTATAAGAAGTAAAACCAAAACAGTTACAAGAATGGTTGTAGCAATAAGTATTCTACCCAGATGAATATGTGGAAAATTATTTTTTGACCTCATTTATGCAGTATAGCATTTATTCCGAGGCCTCATTTTTTACTCAATTCAAGCGTTCTATATTTTGTGATTTTTTTAATTAAATCAAAGGGTATCGGTTGGTCCAATCTGAATTGCAGTGTTCCTTTTCCGCTTCTATAAGGTTTTGTTTCTTCGTCGAACGCCTCAATTCCTGAAGGGGTTGGAAAAAAGCCGATGTGTTCTTTGAATAAAGCAAAGTAAACGAGAGGTTTCCCGTTCAGCTTATATCCGGGCATGCCATAACTTATGCCCTCCACACTGTCTTGGGCAATTTCCTTAATTTTTTTACGGAAAAGCAACAGCAATTCCTTTTTTTTACCATCAAATGAATTGATGTATCCATCAACCGTGTCAAATTTCTTCATTTTCATAACTAACAAAGCTTTGCCCACACTCTTTCGTGGGCAAAGCTTTAAGAATTTCCTTTATGCGCACTTTCTAATTCGGAAATGACAATTTTCTTCTGGCCCAACATGCATTGCATGACCCGTCCCGACGTATCTTTTGCCATAAGCTCGTTGAGTTGTCTTGGGATAATCTGCCAGGAAACTCCAAATTTATCCTTTAGCCATCCGCACTGACTCTCTTCCCCCTTTTTTGTCAAGGCGTTCCAATAATAATCTACCTCTTCTTGTCCATCACAATCGACGACAAAAGAAATTGACTCATTAAATTTGAATTCCGGACCGGCACCCATAAGAGTGAATTGCTGTCCGAAAAGCTCAATAGTAACAATCTCTACATCTCCCGATGGTGTGTCGGAGATTTGTTCGGGATTATTAATTTTTGAATCCTTAAAAACCTCGGAATAGAAGCTTGCCGCTTCTCTTGCTTTGCCTTTGTCAAACCACAGAAATGGTGTAATTTTTTGTTTCATATTCTTATTAACACAAACAAAAAACAAGGTTCTGGGCGTAGCAAATGGTTCTTATTTTTTGTTTTGTGCCATTCATTTTTATTCACCTCTCTTTCTCAATAGACCCTAATGTTATTTTAGGGCTTCTTCAAATTTATTAAGACTTGAATTCCATCCCTCGTTCATGCCCGACTTCAGCATTGCCTGTAGCTGCTCTTCCGACTCGGGTTTTGGATAAACTATTGAAAGTTTAGTTTTGCCATTCCCTAAATCATCGAAAAGAACAGTGACAATCATCTCATCCGGAAAATTCACATCCATCCCCTCGTCCGACGGTTCTATTTTGTTCCCGTTTTTATCGGAAAAATAGTCCGTAATAACAATTTTTTCGTTTGGCACGATTTCTTTGTAGATGCCGGCAGAGTACATATCTCTATCCCACTCGGTGCCCGCAGGTCCGTGCATAGCATAAATATATTTGCCGCCAATTCGAAAATCCACGGAAGCATATGGAGAGCTGAATCCTTCCGGTCCCCACCACTTCATGACCATTTCAGGCGTTGTCCATGCCTGCCAAACTTTTTCAACCGGAGCATTAAACTCCCTTTCTATTGTAAATGTTGCGTGATTTACCATGGTTATTTTTCGGTAAGAATTTTGTCAAGTCTGTCAAAACGTTCGTTCCAGACTTTTTTTAATTTCTGTATCCACTCTTCTATCTCGCCCAATTTATCGGCGTTAATTCGATATATTCTTCTCTGGGCAACTTTTTCCATTTGCACGAGTTGTGATTCACGTAATACTTTTAAATGCTGGGAAATTGCAGGTGGTGTGACATCGAATCTGTCTGAAATATCCGTTGCGCTAAGACTTCCCCTCTTGGCAATAAGCTCTATGATCCGTCGTCTATTGGGTTCTGCGAGTGCTGTATAAATATCCATGTACTAACATTATATAGCATGCACTTAATTAAGTCAAGAGTTAAATATCAACACCTTTTTTGTGACGTAAATCACCGACTTTTGAGTTGTTAATGAATTAAAATAAGGCGTATGATAAGCCAAAAACTGCAACGGATACTACTTCTTATAATTCTTGCGTATGAAGGTTGGGGTGGGATTACTGGAGGAACACTACTTACCTTTGCTCCGGATGGGCACATTATGAAAATGCCGGTTGAAATTATGCATGGATATTTCCCTAATTTCTTAATTCCCGGGTTAATTTTAACCGCAATGGGAGCATTGACTACTTCTGCCTTTTTTGCAGTTTTATTTAAAAGAAATATCGGTTGGTTGTTGTCCCTTCTTTCAATGGGAGGATACATTATTTGGTTTGCGACAGAAATTGTTCTGGTCGGAACTCATTGGTTGCAGATCATGTGGGGAGCACCGGTTGTTGTAGGGTTACTTTACGTTTTGCCAATGGTTCCACTCCTACACAAAAAAACTGTCGCAGCATCCTAAATTCATTTGCTTTTATATTTTTCAATAAGAGCGCTTTCTTTTTCCGATGGTTTTCGGCAGGCGCAGCTTATTTGATGCTCAATGTGCCACTTTGCTCTTTCTTCTTCAGTAGGGTTTTTGGGCATTTTATGTGTGTTGTGCCAATCAATATTAATTTTCATTTTTCCATTGCTTTTAGGATTCTATGTACCGTTTTCCAGGTTCTCGTTGTGCATTCTTTTTTATATTCTTTGTCAAGCTTTGCCATGAATTTTGTAGAAGT
>JAYRRJ010000017.1:0-2870 GCA_041910135.1 Candidatus Levyibacteriota bacterium | reverse complement strand
TGAGTCTCTCGGTGAATTATTCCAAGACATAGTCCTTTTTACCTCAGTTTATAATAAAAAAAACACTCCCTGGGCCAGTAAGTTTAAGGTAAAAACCTCCTATCTGCAAAATATTCCTTTCTTAAACTCCAGGCATGAATTGATACCGTATCTTATGCCTTATGCATTCGAATCCTTTAGCTTTTCAGGATATGATTTGGTTATATCGGTTACCAGCGAGGCTTCAAAAGGAATAGTTGTCCCTTCATCTGTTGCACACATATGTATTTGTCTGACTCCAACCCGCTACTTGTGGAGCGGATACAACCAATACTTTAAAAACCCCCTTCTTCGATTTATCACGCATCCACTCGTCTCATATCTTCGAAAATGGGATTTGGTAGCCTCAACGCGTCCGGACAGATTTATCGCTATTTCACAAACAGTCGCAAAACGAATTAAAAAGTATTACAAAAGGGAAAGCGTCGTTATCTACCCTCCATCGGACAGGTTGTTCCGCCAAAAAATCGAAAAAAAATTTACTCCTTCCGAAAAAAATTATTTTCTGGTGGTGTCACGTCTCGTTGACTATAAGCGCATCGATTTGGCGGTTAGGGCGTGTACAAAATTAAGACTTCCGCTTATTGTGATAGGCGAGGGGAATGAATATGAAAAGCTCGACGCGCTTTCGGGGGAAACTATAGTTTTTAAAGGAAAAGTAAGTGATGAGGAATTGATTGCGTATTATAAAAATTGCAGAGCACTTATATTTCCGGGAGAAGAGGATTTCGGGATTGCGATGGTTGAGGTGCAGCTTGCAGGTAAGCCGGTCATAGCTTTTAAGGCAGGAGGAGCTTTGGAGATAGTGAAAAAGGGCAAGACGGGTGTATTTTTTGATAAGCCTACTGTTGCAAGCCTTTGTACAGTATTGAAAATGTTCAAGGACAGTCGTTATAATGGAGTGGATTGCAAAATAAATGCAAAACGTTTTTCAGAAGCGGTATTTAAAAAGGCAATTAAGAATTTTTTGAAAGAGAACAAATATATATGAAAGTCGTTATTTTTGCGGGAGGGGTAGGGACAAGGCTGTGGCCTCTTTCACGAAAGAATACACCGAAGCAATTTGAGAAAATAGTCGGCGACCAGTCAATGCTGCAGATTGCTGTACAAAAACTCTTCCAGGAATTTTCGTGGGAGGATATCTTTATTTCAACCGGTAAGCATTATGAAAGCACTGTCCGCGAGCAACTTCCCCAACTTCCTAAGGAGAATATTCTCATAGAACCTGAAATGAGAGACGTTGGGCCTGCCGTCGGTCTCGTTACCGCACTTTTTTCAAAGAGATTTCCCGACGAGCCTTTTGCGATATTGTGGGGAAGCGACCATTTGGTGAAAAACGAAGAGCAATTTAGGATTGCGCTCCGCTCGGCCGAGCAAATCGTCAAGGAAGAGAAAGAGGTCGTCGTTTTTGTCGGTCAAAAGCCGCGGTTTGCAAATCAAAATTTGGGATATATCGAATTTGGTGAAGAAACAAGAACCGTCGGAGAAATCCCCGTTTATTCATTCACCGGATTTCAATACAGGCCGCATTTATCAACTGCAGAGCGTTTTATCAGGGATGGACATCATGCGTGGAACTTGGGTTATTTTGTGACCACTCCGTCATTTCTGTGGGGGCTTTTTGAGAAGTATGCACCGGCACTTTTTACACAGCTGAAAGAAATCCATGACGCATGTGACACTCCCGGTTATGAGGAGACGCTCATGAATATCTATCCGAAAATCGAGAAAATATCATTTGACAACGCGATTCTTGAGAAAATGGATACATCATATGGACGGGTTCTATCGGTTGATATCGGGTGGAGTGATATCGGTGCATGGGAGGCTCTCAAAGAGGCATTGAGTAATTCCCGCGAGGAAAATGTCACAAAAGGGAAGGTGATGGTCGAGGACTCTACGGATAGTTTGGTCTTTAACTATACCGGACAATTGGTAGTCGGAATTGACTTGTCGGGATATTTGGTCATCAATACTCAGGATGTTGTTTTGGTCTGCCCTAAAGACTCGGTGCCCAAAATTAAACAACTGGTCGAGAGTTTGTCAGGAACGGAGCATGAATCCCTCACATAAGCTATGTTATATGATGCGTCAAAAAGGATTCTTGATATTTTGATTTCAGTTCTTGCCCTCGCTATCTTTTCACCCCTTATTGTTTTGACCGCAATTGCCATCAAATTAAATTCCGCAGGGCCTCTTTTTGCTGACACTCCACCAAGAATTGGAAAAGGTGGAGGGTCATTTAGAATGTATAAATTCCGCTCAATGGTGGCAAATGCCCATGAGATTTTAGTTAACGATCCGACGTATAAAAATCTTCTTGATGAATATAAAAAGGGAGGATACAAACTCAAAGATGACCCAAGAATTACGAAAGTCGGAAGATTTATTCGGAAATATTCCTTAGACGAAATTCCCCAATTCATCAATGTCATAAAAGGAGAAATGAGCGTTGTGGGTCCTCGCGCGTATTATCCTGACGAGTTGCGGGACCAGCAGAAAAAATATCCCCACACCCGGGATGCGGTGAAAGTCGTGTTATCGGTCAAGCCGGGAATTACGGGTATTTGGCAGGTGACGGGAAGAAGCCAGATAAACTTTGATAAAAGAATTCAACTTGATGCATCATACGCAAAAAGGCGCTCAATTCTTTATGATTTGTACTTGATTCTTATGACCCCAATGGCCATGCTCTCCGGAAAAGGTGCGATGTAGCAATAATGAGAGTTGGATAAGAATACCGTGAAAAGTTGCAAAAGAAGTTTAAAATGTGGTTAAATAGAGAATTGTAGTTCAAATATGGACGAAAAGGGCTTCCAAAAAATTGATTT
>JAYRRJ010000016.1:0-2230 GCA_041910135.1 Candidatus Levyibacteriota bacterium | reverse complement strand
GAATATAAAGCTGCATCATGGGGTAACCAGATAAGAAATTATGTCCTTCACCCCTATCAGATGGTGAAGGACGTGCGTACCAATATCGAAACGAGCAATACCGAAGCGGTTCTCGATGGTGACATCGACATATTTATTGAGGCAGAGCTAAAGGAATTAGCTTGATAAAAAAAACGAAATATGGTTAGATAGGAAGAGTCATGGAAGAACACCATCTGCCTAAAAAAGAGCTAATTCATGATTTGAATTCTCCACTGAAAAAAGGCAGTAGTCCGGATAATAATATGGCAAAACAGCTTGCATTCACTGTAATCATTGTGCTTATTCTTGGTATTGGAACGGGATATATAGCTTCAAATGTTGCCGGAACCGGAAAAAAAGGACCTCTTTCAATCAATAATAGTTCATCAGGCAGCTCAATTGGGAAAGGTTTTACCGCCGGAGTTAATGATACGAAGGCATTTCCAGATACAACAGAAGGGGTATTGCAAGCCGGTGGCATCGACGGGGAAGGTGCATTCCATTTAGTAAGACCGGGTGGTGACTCTCAAACCGTTTATATGACTTCATCTGCTGTTGATTTAAGCCAATTTATCGGAAAAAAGGTAAAAGTGTGGGGACAAACCCAAACCGCTCAAAAAGCAGGCTGGCTCATGGATGTCGGAAAAATCCAAGTGCTCTAGAGATGGGCAGTTCGTGGGCACAGTGGGTAAAAAAGACGAGGTAAATTCATGACACCAAAAAAAATCGTCACGTCAGTAATTAATCATGATTACATTTCAAGAAGTATCCAAGCAATACTATTCGGACCTCGCTCTTGATAAGGTCAGCTTTTCAATTGATAAGGGTGACTTCGTATTTCTTGTCGGACCAACGGGCAGCGGCAAAACAACAATTTTCAGACTCATCATAAAAGATTTACTTCCAACGGAAGGAACGATTACAATCGGAGACATTGATGTAGTAAAGCTTCCGGGGAAAAAGGTGCGACAACTACGGCGCAATGTTGGTGTTATTTTTCAGGATCTGAAATTACTTCACGATAGAACTGTTGGCGAAAACGTGATGCTTCCGTTGCAATTTTCCGGAGTTTCCGAAAAAGATGCAGCCGAGCGTGCGCATGAAGTTCTTAAGAGCGTAGGGCTTATGAGTGCTTTTTCTAAATTTCCGCAACAGCTTTCGGGGGGAGAAAGACAAAGGGTTGCAATTGCCCGGGCGCTAGTTTTTGATCCGGAAGTAATACTCGCAGATGAGCCGACTGGAAATTTGGATCTGGAGACAAGCATGCAAATACTTCAGCTTCTTGATGAAATAAACAAAACGGGAACAACAATTTTTATGGCGACTCATAATGATAGAATTATCGACACCACAAAAAAAAGAGTAATTGTTCTTGAGGACGGCAGACTAAAAGAAGACAGACGGAAAAAAGGAGATGATAAAAAACACGCGGAGCACGAAGAGAAAAAGATTGCAAAAGAGGAAAAGCAGGAAAAAGTAGAAAAAAAAGAAGACCAAGTTGAAGAGGGAAAAATTACGCTGGAGAGTTTGACTAAATAAAATATGCACGTACAAACAGTTGCAAAATACATACGCCGCTCACCATATCAGTCAATTGCGGCGATAATGATAATGTCTCTTACGTTTTTGACGATTGCCGTTTTTTCAATTATTACTATTATTTCAGTCCGGGTAATTAACTATTTTGAAACACGTCCGCAGCTTTCCGTGTTCTTTAAGCAAGATGCAACAGCTGAGGACATTAATGTTCTTCGGACCCAACTCACCCAGACAGGAAAATCAAAAAGTATCAAATTCGTTTCAAAAGATGAAGCGTTGTCAATTTATAAACAGCAAAATAAAGATGATCCGCTTCTTTTAGATCTTGTTACATCCGACATTCTTCCATCGTCCCTTGATGTCCAGGCGAATGATGCTTCTTATCTTTCTGATTTGGCGAGCGTTGCTAAAAAATCCAAAGCCGTCGATGAAGTAGTATTCCAGAAAGATATTGTAGATACCCTCATTAAATTCACAAACGGGCTTCGCCAGATAGGGCTTGTTATCATCGGCATACTTCTTGTGGTAAGCATTTTTGTCATTTTGACAATCATTGGAATAAAAATTACCGTGAGACGTGATGAAATCGAAATCATGAAGCTGATAGGGGCAACTAATTGGTTTATTCGCACACCTTTTCTTCTTGAAGGGATGTTTTATGGGGCTATAG
>JAYRRJ010000015.1:0-2234 GCA_041910135.1 Candidatus Levyibacteriota bacterium | reverse complement strand
GGCTTGTTCGTCTTCGGGTCCTTCGGGGCGGGTCACGTCCTGCTGTTGAATTTTTGCGATTTCTGCGGCTTCTTTTGCGGAAGCTGAGGCATCTGCCGAATCGGTGGCAGAGTTAACTGCGGGCGGATTTGGAAGTACATTGAATATATCTTGCGCGTGAGCGCTCTTCACAAAAAAAACAAAAAGGATGATAAGGGCGACAGAAAGAAGTGTGAATTTCATATGTTTAATGGTATCAAATAAGCAGGTTGAGTTCAACTTATGACCGACGGGATTGGATTTTCCGCTCTGTTGCGGACAAGAACTTTTTGCGCATTCGGATATTTTGGGGCGTTACTTCCAAAAGTTCGTCGGAATTTATGAAGTCTAACGCCTGCTCAAGCGACAACTCTGTCGGAGTATCGATTTGCACTGCAATATCAGACGTTGAGGAACGTACATTTGTCATTTTCTTGCCTTTCGTGACATTTATTTCCATATCATGTTCGCGGGTAGATATTCCAATTATCATCCCTTCGTAGACCGGAGTATTCGGTTTTATGAAAAGAGTCCCTCTTTCCTGAGCATTTTCAAGCCCGTATGAAAGAGCGGTACCGCTGTCAAAAGAAATAAGAACTCCGGGTCTTGCCTCTTCAACGCTTGCAGTGTCTTCCTTCGGGAAATATCCCATAAAGAATGTATTTAATTCTACCGTTCCACGAGTTTTGGTAAGTAAAACATTTCTTACACCAAGCAAATTTTTACTTGAAACTTTATATACAAATCGAGTTACATCCCCCGGTTCTTGAGTCATGTTTATCATTGTCGCCTTTCTTTTGGCAAATTCCTCGGATATGACGCCAATATAATCTTTTGCAACGTCAATTGTAACCTCTTCGAAAGGCTCGCAGACCTGTCCGTCAATTGTTTTGTAGATTACTTGCGGTTTTGAAATTTCAAGCTCAAATCCTTCACGCCTCATGTTTTCGATAAGAACGGCAAGGTGGAGCTCTCCGCGGCCGGATACTGCAAAGTTTGAGGTTGCCGCGTCCGGTTCGATTTTAAGACCCAAATTCGTCTCTTTCTCCCGCAAAAGCCTATCTTTTATCTGAGAAGATGAGAACATTTTTCCTTCTTTTCCCAAAAAAGGGCTGGTGTTGGGACCGATGGTAATTCTTATTGTCGGATCCTCAACGTGGATTTTAGGTAAACTCTCGGGAGTTGAAGGGTCGGTTACGGTTTGGCCAATGGTAAGCTCTGGTATTCCGGCAATAGCAACTATGTCGCCCGAAGAAACCTCATCAACCTCAACCCTATCAAGCCCGACACTCGTGAACAATTTTTGTACCCGGCTTGTCGTAAGCACTTTTCCTTCATCCACAAGTGAGACCATGTCTCCTTTTTTGAGTTTTCCGCGCGTGACCGCACCAATACAAATTTTCCCTACATGAGGGTCAGTATCGAGCGTTGAAATAAGCATTTGGAAGGGTTTATCCTCATCTTTTACGCTATTGGGGATTTCATTTATTATCGCATCAAAAAGAGGAGAAAGGTCGCCGGGGGTATCTTGGGTATAATTAGTAGGAAGAGTATCAAATGCCTTTCCATCACGCCCGACGGCATAGAGCGTCTTAAAATTCAGATGGTCATCGTGTGTTGCCAGTTCCAAAAATAACCCCTCGGTTTCCTGAATAATTTCCATAGGCCTGGCATCTTTCTTATCGATTTTATTGATAAGAAGAATTATCTTTAAGTGTTGTTCTAAGGCCTTTTTTAGGACAAATTTTGTCTGTGGAAGCGGCCCTTCGACAGCATCTACAAGAAGGATAGCCCCGTCTGCCATATTAAGTATCCGCTCAACTTCTCCGCCAAAATCGGCGTGGCCAGGAGTGTCGATGATATTGATTTTAACGTCTTTGTATTTGACCGAATTATTTTTGGAGAGGATGGTAATACCTTTTTCTTTTTCAAGGTCATTTGAGTCCATGATGAGCGTCTCGCTCATTTCTTTCTGGTTTTCCCGGAAAGTATGGGTTTGCTTCAGAAGCGAATCCACAAGAGTAGTTTTCCCATGGTCGACGTGGGCAATAATAGCGATGTTACGTATTTGATTGTTCATATAATTAATAATGAAACATCGATGTTATATGGAAATTTCCTTAATTTAAACAAGTTGGAATTTCCATATAATAGCAATATTCCTTATATTATTCATATTAGCGCTAAAAAAAGACACGCGGGCAAACGTGTCATCC
>JAYRRJ010000014.1:0-4942 GCA_041910135.1 Candidatus Levyibacteriota bacterium | reverse complement strand
TCTTTACTGGTATGTTGCCAGTATCTTCTTTATGAACGGCACGGGACTTTTGGGCCATGCACTCATGGCTTTAGGCAAAACAAAAGAAATTTTAGTATCGGTTTTAATAATAACGGCATTTGAATTTTTTGGCTCCTACTTTCTTTTGAGATATTTTGGGTTCAGTGGAATCGCTTTGGGATTTTTTATCATTATAGTGGTCACTTATTTTGTTTATGTGTTCCTCTGCCGGAGGGTAGGCTTACAAATACGTATCGGTAAAACACTCATCGCAAGTGCTTTCCTTCTTCTCTCAACATTTGTCGCGATGAATATTATAAACGTGTACTTTTCTCAGTCGTTCTTCGAACTGCTCATCAAACTAACTTTATCATTTATACTATATGGAGCGTTTGCAGTAATTGCATTTCCAAATTCCTGGCGCCAAAGTTTGACCATCATCACTATCTATGCGAGACGTTAACCATTGGATAGTCTAATGAGGAAACCTAAACTCATCCCAAGAAAAACTGCAATATCGGAGACAATCTGCAATAAGGGCAAATATAGAAATGCCATCCTGTTATTTACAAAGCGGTAGTTTTTTACTATTGACCAAAATAAATACAAGAAGAGTAAAAGAACAATAAATAGAAACAAAGTACTACTCCAAACAAACAAAACATTTAATACTAAAGTCAATGCAACAATTACACGTACATACAACAGAGGCGTCTGTTTTCTTACATAAAGAGCTATTCCGTCCCCCTTGGCATAGCTAAAAAATTGTCGGAACGCTTGAAGAATATTTTTACGCTGAGGCCAATACACCAATGCTTTTTTGTTTACAAAAAATTTATAACCACGCCTTTTGAGTTTTCGTGCAAAAAACAGATCTTCACATGTGGCAAGATTTTCGGGATATCCTTTTTCTTTTGCCCATACATCTTTTTTGAATGCGACTGAACGGGATGACGGGAGAAAAGAATCAGTGATATTCTCTTCCATAACACAGGTGTATGTGGCAAGACTTTTCTCAAAAACGGAATGCGTAATCGGTTTGTAAAATCCAGCAACTACGTCAACATCTTTATTTTTGAATGGCTTTGTTATTTCGTAAAACCAGTCTTTTTTAAGAATACATCCACTATCGCTTACCGCAACGATACCCGACTTTGCATTTTTGATTGCAAAGTTCCTGCCTTCCGAACGGTTCCCTTTTTTCCGAAAAACTTTAATAAGTTTTGGATACTTTTTCTTGAAATCACTGATGATTTGGAATGTTTTATCTTTCGAGAAAGCATCAACGACAATTATTTCGTTCGGGATTTCTTTTTGCTTCAGCAGGCTATTGAAAAGAAGAGCTATTGTTTTTTCCTCATTATATACGGTAGTAATGAATGCTTTTTTCATTTTTGCTATTATACCGCTTTTTCCACGCGTTATAATACCACTAATGGAATCATATCGGCTTGTTGTTGTCAGCCTTATTGCACTTTTTCTTTTTGTGATAATTTCTTTTTTTCTACGAAAGTCGAAAAATTACTCCTTCCAAATAACCATGCTTGCATCACTTCTTCCTCTCATTTCATTACTCAGAAGAGGAGTTCATCAAAGCGGGGATTTTGCTCTCCACATAGAACGGGCAGTTGATCTATGGAATTCTCTGCAATATGGAATTTTTCCGGTGCATTGGGCGGCCACTCTCAATTCCACATACGGATATCCGCTTTTTATTTTTATTTATCCTTTACCCTATTACTTTTTGGCAGTTTTGAAAATTCTTGGCATCTCTTTCATTCTTTCCGAAAAAATTCTTATTGCGGGTACATTCATATCTTCCGGAATAGGAATGTACAAATTGACACGTACGTTTTTAAAACCGGTGCCTTCGGCGTTTTCAAGCATTTTATATTTATTTGCCCCCTACCATCTCGTGGACATGCATTTTAGGGTAGCAATCGGTGAATTATTTGCGTATGCCCTTTTACCTTTTGTGTTCTATTTTACGATAAAACTCTCAATGAAAATATCGTTGTGGAATTTCTTTCTCTGTGCCGTTTGTTATGCAGCCCTTATTCTTTCTCACCCTGCAATTGCTGTTGCCACAACCCCTTTTATTTTTGCACTCCCACTTTTCATCAAAAAAGCAAATAAAGTACGGATATTTTTAGCATTAACAACAGGCCTTTTCTATGTTTCATTTTATTGGCTTCCCGCACTCATGGAAACAGCTTCTACGCTGCAGCATCAATTCGGGAAAAGCATTTCTTTTGAAAACCCTTCTCTCTATTTTATTTCTCCCTGGAGATATGGTTTTCTCTATCAAGGACCTACGGGTCAGATCTCCTTTCCTATGGGGATTATCCAACTGCTCATGCTTATAGTGGCCTTGGTTTTTTTAATGAAATCGCAAATAAAAAAATTCCACAAAAAAATTCTTATTGGTAGTCTTTTAATTTTTTTTGTTTTACTCTTTTTGCTCTTTCCCATATCTTTGCCTCTCTGGAAAAGCCTCCCAATGATGACAAATTTTCAATTCGCATACCGTCTTATGCTTCCCATTTCATTCGTGCTGGCAATTATTGGAGGCATTTCTTCCGAATACATGAACAGGAAGGTTATCGTAACGTTTGCTTTTTTTTCGATAGTACTAACGATACTCAATTGGGGAACGAGGGGAATGATAACGGATATTGCCGATGAATATCTCATTAGGCACGTACCAATCGCAACCTCCGAGGGGGAAGGGCTGCAAGCCGCCGTTCCTAAATGGAGGGACAGCACAAACCTTTGGTTCGCTACCCACCCCACTTCTCCTACTGTCGTTTCAAAAGGCGAAGCGCTGATAAAACCCACCAAAAGAACTCCTATTGTGCATGAATATGATGTCAGAGCACTAAAAGAGTCTTCCATTAGAGAAAACACTCTGTATTTCCCGGGCTGGAATTTATATGTGAACGGAAAGATGCATCAATTTAGCGTCGACAAGGGAAAAACTGGGCTTATTACATTCACTTTGCCTGAGGGCATATATAAAGTATCATTGAAATTTGAGGATACACCCGTAAGGAAACTTGGAAATATAATAAGTTTTTTTGCACTTGCCTCAACCCTTCTATATTTGACGTATCATTTTGTATTCCAAAGGGAGAGGTAGGTTGCTGCGACCTTATCCCACGTCTGAGTTTGAGCCCATTTTGCTCCCTCATACAGCTCTTTTGATGGTGTTTTTCGTCCAAGAAGCGATATTACGATATCTGCAATTTCCAAAGCGGTCCTTCCAACATGGATGTATTTTTTGAAGGGAGAAAGAAGCAGATAATCCTTTTTCACAACATTGTCATAAGTTGCTACAACTTCTCTTTTTGAAGCTAGTGCCTCAAGCATTGACAGATACCTTGAAACAAATATTAGTCTATTCTTCTGAATGTAGGGATAAATATCCTTCCGAAACCCGATAATTTTTACCCCTTTAGGGATACGGGCTCTTAATTTACCTTCACCGACAACAGTCATCACAAAATCGGGATATTTCCTTATTATCAAATTATAGGCTTTTATATAGTCGAGTATTCCTGTTTGTTGGTCCAATCTCCCAAAAAATACAGCCGTACGTGTTTTTGGTGTATATTTTTTGACTTCCAGCCTCACTCCACCATAGATGACTGAGGTAGGACGTGTTTTATACCACTTTTTCATGAACTCTCCGACGCATATATTGCCATTTGTGAGCTTTTCAGCCAATTTCCTTTGCATTTTCCATGTCCTTTTTATCGGAAATCCCTCGTAGCCGTGGAAGGTTATGTATGTTTTTTTAAATAAGAATAGAAAACGAAAAGGAATATACCAATAAAACACGTCATGAATATGCAAGATGTCTGATTGTACGATGATATTGACATGAAGAACCATCCATTTCCATATAAAAAACTTTTTTAGAAAGGCGTTGCCCGGGATATCAATGCGATGTACTTTACAGCCGTTTATTACTTCGGTTGCCGGAAGTTTTTTGTTAAATTTTTCTGTAATTATAGTTATTTCATACCCCTTTTTTATTAGCACTGACGACAACTCTTCAACGTGTTTCTCGACACCGCCTATATGAGGATGGTATAATCTGGTGAGGAATAAAATTGTTTTCTTCTGTATCATATTGATATAGATAATATCATTTTTATATAGTTAGATTTTTTCACTTTAGATTGATTTTACGGTCCAAACTGAATCGCATTCCCAATTATCACTTAACAACCCAGAGTGCTAAAGTACCTTTAGGCTCAATTCTATTTTTTGTATTGTAACAGAAAAAATTGATTTAGATTGACAAATGAAGATTTTCCATTCACAATGAATGTGTCCGGGATACTCTCCGGACAATTTTTTTGAAAGGCGTTTGTTCTTGCGACCACAAAGTTCTTGAAATAAGACACGTTTGGTTTGATAATTACTAAGAACGGAAGTCTTCGAGTAATCATGGAAATCTTAAAAAAAATATATTATTTGCTTTTTGATTTAATCCAGACTTTGGTAATCGCCGGTGCAATATTTGTCGTTATTTATGCGTTCCTCTTCAGACCCTATCAAGTAAACGGCCATTCTATGGATCCAACATTTCAGAATGGAGAATATGTCCTTACCAATTTAATCTCCCTTCGATTCTCTCCTCTCAAGAGAGGAGACATTGTCGTTTTTGTCGCTCCCCCCGATAAAGAGAAGGATTATATAAAAAGAATTATAGGACTTCCCGGTGACAGGGTTAAGATTTCAGGCGGTGCGGTGTATCTTAATGGCAATAAGCTTGACCAAGGCTCTTTCCTCTCATCCGACATCCGAACGAATGGAGGGGCTTTTTTGGGGGAAGGAGACGAGGTAATTGTACCTGAAGGACAATATTTTGTCATGGGAGACAACAGGGAATTCAGCTCGGACTCACGAGAATGGGGATTTGTGACAAAAAATG
>JAYRRJ010000013.1:0-5475 GCA_041910135.1 Candidatus Levyibacteriota bacterium | reverse complement strand
ATTTTTGCTATCAAATACGGCCATCGAAATTTGTGCTGTTTGATGAAGTCAATTTCCCTACGGACCCAAGGCAAGAGTTGAAAATGTAATTTCCCCTAAAGAAGCTCAAACGGTGTATAATCATTTACTATGGTTGAGGCTAAAGAAGGAGAACCTAAAAAGGCTCTTAATGTCGTTTTATTACCAAATGAAGTGGTAAATAATAAAGCGCTTACTTTTAGCTATCAAGTGACAAGGACAAATAGTTCTGCTTTTCAACTCGATAACGATTCTCATCTGCCCCACATATCTCTTTATCAGGGTTACTACCCGGAAAGAAATGTGGACGAGCTTATTTTGAGACTAATGGATATTGCTCAAGATTCTGTAAATATCCCAATAGCAATGAATGGTTTTCGTCTTTCACGCGGTGGATTCGTTTGGTGGAACGCAGTAAATCGTACCGAACTTCAGGCATTGCACGAAAGAGTTTTGGAACAAGCGAATCCGTTAAGAGAAGGACTTATTGCTCCCAACATAAGAGACTTGATGGGTGGTTTGTCTGTTGAGGAGAAAGAAATGGTTGAGAAAACCGGAAGCGTTATAAACAAAGAGCTATTTGCCCCCCCATATAACCCTAACTCGTCTTACCCATATTTCGCAAAATCCTCTTGCCTGTCTGAGTGGGTATGACACAAATGTCTCATTTTCTCCAACTAACTTGGTCATCGCCGATATGGGTCAACATGGAACGATATCAAAAATAGTTGAAAAAATTCCATTAAGTTAGACAATTTATCTTCTGATATACTTTGCGTAATGGACGATTATGCTTCCCGGCAATTGGCCCTTATTAAAAGCATTGAGGAGCAATTTAGAGTCGGCAAATCCCCTTCTACGATTGTTGATGCTGTTTCAGATTATGAAACTGATGACAGAATATGCCTAACAGCACTTACATATTTGCCCTCAAAGTTGCAGAAGAAAATCTATGTGGAAATAGTAGAGCCATTAAAAAAAATAGATAACAGACAATATTTTTACGAGTCTTCGGCGCTTCATATAACTGTGCAGAATGTTCGTGTTATAAATAATCCACCGCATTTTACAAAAGATGACATCGAAAAAGCCAGAAAAGTATTTAATGAAGTAGTTGCAAAACACGGTCCTCTAAAAGTTGAAATTTTAAGGATATTTGAACTTCCGACAAGCTTTGCTCTCTCGGCCTTTACGACATTTGAGTGGGAAGAATTGGTTTTTGATTTACGAAGTCAACTTAAAAAAGTGGGAGTACCTGATGATAAGTCGTATGCTCCGGGTCCGGTCTTGGCAAACACAACAATTTGCAGATATACTACTCCTCCAAACGAAGAGTTTATGTGTAAGCTCAAGAAGCTGAAAGAAATAAGAATTGGAAGTTTTGATGTCAAAAACATTTTATTGGTAACGACTAATGCTGTAAGTCTTCCTTCAAAAACGACAATAATAGAAGAGTATAATCTTGGTTGATATGGAGTTTGCCGATTTTGTCACTGACGTTCTAAAAAATGCATCGGAGATTGCGAGAAAAAATTTTGGCAAAACCTCAGCATTTTCAACAAAGATCGGGGACAACAACCAAGTGTTGACCCAAACCGATTTGGAAATCGGCAGATTTATCGTTTCAAAAATCCAAGAAGCTTTTCCCACGCATAGCATTATTGATGAAGAGGCAGGAGTTATTGACAACAACTCGGAGTTTGTTTGGGTTGTTGACCCGATTGATGGAACAAGCAATTTTGCAAATGGGATTCCTCTTTATGGAGTGATGTTTGGGTTGCTTAAGTACGATTTGCCTATTGTCGGTGGTGTTTCTCTGCCTTCTCTAAAAGAAACATATGTAGCGGAAAAAGGGAGCGGTGCATTTTGCAATGGAGAAAGGATTACTACGAGTACTGAAACAGACCTTCTTAAAACACTTGTTGCATATGGCATTGACGGTCATCAAGAAAATCCCCAATTGACATATGATGAAGTAAAGACTCTCGCCGAAATTATTCTCAATGTCAGGAACTTAAGAAGCAGCAATTCGGTATTTGACCTTATGCAAGTGGCCAAAGGCAGGTATGGTGCGGCTTTAAACAGGACGAGTAAGATTTGGGACAACGTTGCCCCCCAAATAATTCTTGAAGAGTCGGGATGTGTTTATACCGATTTTTTTGGCCACCCCATGGATTACAAAAATAGCACTAAAAGGGCAGCTGACAACTTCACTTTCTGTGTGGCCCCTTCATCTCTACAGAAGAGACTTCAGGAAATTATTCACGGCAACTAGTTTGTCGACAAAGCTTCTCTTTTGGTATACTTCAGACATGGCAAAGCTATTGGTTACGGGTGGGGCCGGATTTATAGGCTCCAATTTCACACTTTATTGGGTGAATAAATATCCGGAAGATACAGTTGTCGTTTTTGACAAGCTCACATATGCCGGAAACCTGGAAAATCTTTCCTCGATTGAAAAAAAACCAAATTACATCTTCATCCAAGGGGATATCACAAATCCCGAGATGGTAGACAATGCAATGGAAGAAATTGATATTGTTGTGCATTTTGCTGCCGAGTCACATGTGGATAGAAGCATAAAAGAACCTGCAGCATTTGTCGAAACAAATGTAGTTGGTACGCAGGTTTTGTTGGACGGGGCAATAAAACACAACGTAAAAAGGTTTCACCATGTGTCAACTGATGAGGTTTTTGGAGCGCTTTCCCTCGATTCGACTGAAAAATTCAACGAAAACACACGCTACAACCCTCACAGTCCTTATTCTGCAAGTAAAGCAGGCTCCGACCATTTGGTACGAGCATATTTTGATACGTACGCGTTACCAATAACTATCACTAATTGTGCAAATAACTATGGTCCTTACCATTTTCCCGAGAAGCTTATCCCTCTTGCAATCACAAACATATTAGAAGGGAAGAAGGTTCCTGTTTATGGAGATGGGCTTTATGTCCGGGACTGGTTATATGTTGAAGATCATGTAAAGGCAATTGATTTGGTCCTAAAAAACGGGAAAGTGGGGGAGACGTATTGTGTGGGAAGCATGACGCAGGATGTTAATAATTTGGAAGTGGTCAAAAAAATAATTCACATTATGGGGAAAAGTGAGGAGGAAATCGAATTTGTGAAAGATAGGCCCGGGCATGATAGGCGGTATGCTATAGACTGGTCAAAAATTCACAATGAGCTTGGATGGCAGCCGGAGAATGATTTTGACACATGGCTTGCAAAAACGGTTGACTGGTACAAGGAAAACGAGAAGTGGTGGAAGGATATAAAAAGCGGAGAATACAAAGATTACTACGAAAGTCATTACGGAAAGTAGGTCGATAGACCTATTTTCTGCAAGCTTTGCTTAAACGAAGTCAAGCTTTGCTTAAACGAAGTCAAGCTTTGCTTAAACGAAGTCAAGCTTTGCTTACGGAAAATAAGAAATTAGTTTATAGTTTATAGTTTAAAAAATGAAAATTATATTGACTGGTGCAACGGGTTTGATTGGTTCAAGATTTGAGGAGTTGATGTTTGAGAGCCACGAGATAATCCCCCTTTCGTCAAAAGAAGTAATGATTCAAAATGCGGATTCGGTCTGGAGTTTTTTTGAGGATAAAAACGCGGACGTGGTAGTTCACCTTGCTGCAAAAACAGATGTTGACGGATGTGAAACGGATAAGGTAAGCGATGAAAGCCGCATACTGCATACCGTTGGTTCACAGTTACGCATATGGGATATGGATTGGGATGACACCCTTTGGTATGCTTCAAGTGAGCCTGATGCTGCCAATTCCGCTTTTGCAATCAATTTTCTTGGTACGAGAAATCTCTATAGGGAAGCTCGAGAACGAGGTATGAAATTCGTCTATATTTCTACGGATTTTGTTTTCAAAGGAGACGGAAAATACGACGAAGAGTCGGTGCCCAGTCCCATCAATTGGTATGGAATGACGAAATGGTATGGAGAAAAACTGATTGACACTAAAAAGGATTTAATCGTCAGGCTATCTTTTCCGTACGGTTATCCAAGTCCTGTTAAACCTGATTTTATACAAAAGCTTATCGGTTTTTTGCGAGACAGGGATGAAGTTTCATTAATTGAAGATCAAACAATTACCCCAACTTTTATCGACGATATTGTGTTTGGGCTGGATTTTCTTCTCAAGAATGATGCAACCGGAATTTACAATTTAACGGGTTCAAGCTACGAAGACCCATACCACATCGGACATATGATAAAATCGCGATTCGGTTTCAGTACGACAATAAATGCAACGACGCGGGAGCAAATTTATAAAGGCAAAGCCGAGCGTCCCTTCCAATCAATTATGAGAAATGATAAACTAGTACATCTTGGATTTAAGCCAAAAACTTTCGAAGAGGGTTTGGATTTAATAAAGAACGCTTAATCATACCGATAACTCTTATTCAAATGTCCAACTGTCCATTTGAGCTGAGACTCTCGGATAAGCCAAGCTTTATGCTTCGCATTAACGTTCGCTTATGGAGTTGATTTTAGAAAAGAAGCTCACAATATGAAAATCACATTTATCGGTCACGGATATGTTGGACTTGTCAGTGCCACAATTTTTGCAGATCTGGGGAACGATGTAACTGTTATTGGGCATACTCCGGAAACCGTTGCAAACCTCAATAAGGGTATTGTGCATATATATGAGCCCGGTTTGACAGAGCTTGTAAACAAAAATATTTCTGCGAGAAGGTTGAGATTTACTCTTAACTACGAGAGTATAAAAGAAGCGGAACTTGTCTTTATTGGTGTTGGAACTCCTCCAAAAGAGAGTGGTGAGGCCGATCTTTCAACGGTTCTTGAAGTGGCTGAGAACGTTGCAAAAAACATGTCCGGATATACGGTTTTGGTGACAAAAAGCACTGTTCCCATCGGTACCAATAAAAAGATAAAGGCACTTGTTAATGAGATAAAGGACTCGAAGGTAGAATTTGATGTGGCTTCGTGTCCTGAATTTTTGCGCCAAGGTTCTGCTATCTCGGATACACTATACCCGGATAGGATTGTTATAGGAACCGAAACGCAAAAGGCGCAGGATTTACTTGTTGCGCTTCATAAGCCATTACAAGAAAACACAAATTGTCCCTTCGTTCTTTGTAATTTGGAGACAGCGGAGATGATAAAGTACGCGGCCAATTCTTTTTTGGCAATGAAGATATCATTTGCCAACTCTATAGCTCAACTTTCGGAAGTAACGGGAGCAGATGCTATCCGTGTTTTGGAGGGAATAGGATTTGATAAAAGAATCGGAACATATTTCTTACAACCGGGAGCTGGATATGGAGGAAGCTGTTTTCCTAAAGATGTGAAGGCTCTTATCTCAATCGCGCAGGGATTTGATTATGATTTCAAACTCCTTAAAGAGGTAGAAAATGTTAATCATTCCGCGAAAAAATCGATTGTCCAGAAGGCAGAGAAATTATTGGGAGACCTT
>JAYRRJ010000012.1:0-2437 GCA_041910135.1 Candidatus Levyibacteriota bacterium | reverse complement strand
GCTGCAGTAATCCCAATTGTCATGCTTGCCTTTGCCTCAACGTATAACGATTTTCTGGTTGGTGGCACGTTACTTGGCATAACCGGGGCAACATTTGCCATTGGTATTCCCTACATCAACTCTTGGTCATCTCCCAAAAATAAAGGCATGATGCTTGGGATTTACAGTATGGGGAACGCAGGAACCGCTCTTTCAGGCTTTTTTACTCCCTTTCTTGCCGCAACTTTTGGGCGTACCGGCGCATATCTGACTGTTGCTGCGATACTTCTTTTTACCGGCATACTATTTACCCTGCGGGGAAAGAACTCACCCTCTTGGAAAAAAACAAAATCCTCGTTTTTGAAGAGTTTTGGGGAAGCGGTAAAAGAGAAAACTACGTGGGACCTATCGATTCTTTACTTTGTCAGTTTTGGTGCCTTTGTCGCATTCGGGGTATATCTTCCAACCCTTCTTAAAGTTTCATTTGGCCTTTCACTAACGGACGCTGCAGCACGAGCGGCAGGATTTATTCTTCTCGCAACAATCGCACGGCCGATTGGAGGACTTTTAAGCGACAGGATAAATGGAAAAATTATTGTAAGAGTTGTTTTTGTCGCAATTGCCATTCTCTCAGCTTTCATTGCATTTCAACCCACTCTTGCCCCCACCACAACCGCTGCATATTTGTCGCTTGCCTTCACATTAGGACTTGGAAACGGCGCCGTATTTGCACTCGTTGGAAAGTTAACAGAACCAAATAAAGTCGGAAGTGTCACGGGGGTTGTGGGCGCATTAGGCGGCCTTGGAGGCTTCTTGCCGCCTCTTATATTAGGTGTCACCTACCAAAAAACCCACTCCTACTCTTTGGCCCTTCTCGGTCTCTCGATAGCTTCTGCTGTTGTTTTTTTCTACATTAACAACCGTTTTAAGAACCTGAAATAATACGGAAACCGCACTCGGACAGATGTTATAATTTCCCTGTAATTATGAAACTGACCATTCTTGCTTTTGGCATTGCAAAAGACATAATCGGCAAGGAAACGATAAGGCTCGATGTTGATGAAAAAACTACTGTCAAAGAGTTGAAAGATATTTTATGCTCAAAATACGCTAGACTTTCTTCCCTACCCTCTTTTTTACTCGCGGTAAATTCGTCATATGCAAAGGATAGCCTGAAACTGCAACAAAACGATAAAATTGCAATAATCCCTCCAACCAACGGCGGCTAATACATGATTGAAGTTAAAATCAGCAAGAAAGAACTTAATATCGCAAAATGCATTATGTCGGTTATCTCTGATGAGGCCGGCGGCATTGATGTTTTTATCGGCACTGTAAGAAATAAAACGAAAGGCAAAAATGTAAAGTATCTTTTCTATGAAACTTATGAAAAGATGGCGCTTTTAGAGATGGAAAAAATTGCCAAATATGCTACAAAAAAGTGGAAACTTAAAAAAGTCGTAATCCACCACAGAAAAGGAAAACTGGAAATAGGAGAAACGGCAGTCGTAATAGCAGTTTCAGCTCCCCACAGAAAAGAAGCTTTTGAAGCATGCCGGTATATCATTGATACGCTGAAGGCAACAGTTCCGATTTGGAAAAAAGAGGTTTTTGAAGACGGTGAAAAATGGGTTTCTCCCAATCCATAATAAGAATTAATCCTCACTCCACGCATTAACCCCACCCTCCAAGCTATAAACCCGTGCGTTTTGGTTGAATTTCAAAACTTGTTGTACCGCTATGCCACTTCTTCTCCCTGACCTGCAGTAAAAAACGATTGGTTTTTCAAGATTCAAACTGTGAAGCTTATCAGGCAATATCTCAAGAGGTATGTTTTCCCCCCCGATATTAAATACATTGTGTTCCTCATGCGTTCTTACATCAATTGATTCAAATTCCTTCTTTTTCATTGAATTTTTAAACTCAGCAATAGTCATCAACGGCACTGTTTCCCGCTTTATCGCCTGAATTTCTACTTTTGTAACAGCAGGAAGGTTAACGATTGTGCTTTTTGCCTCCTTGGCGTTAAAAATAAATAGTTTTGAAACAAGCAACTCTCCAATTCCTGTTATATATTTTATAACCTCATTTGCCTGCACAATGCCGATTATTCCGGCAATTGTTGGAATTACTCCCCCCTCATCGCAATTTGGAATTAAAACATTGTTGTTTTCGGAGAATATATCACGGTAGTTTGGAGAATATGTACCGTTTTTGTTTTTAACATTAAAAACACTTACCTGCCCCTCAAATTGATAAATTGATCCATATACCAAGGGCTTTTTTAAGATGACGCAGGCATCATTGAGAAGATAGCGGGTTTCAAAATTGTCGGTACAATCAATCATAATGTCATACTTTTTTATAAGCGGTAAAACATTTTCAGAGGTAATTTTATAAGGGTGACAAACAATCTCTGTTTGTGGATTTTGCGATTTTAAACGTTTTGCCGCAACGT
>JAYRRJ010000011.1:0-9566 GCA_041910135.1 Candidatus Levyibacteriota bacterium | reverse complement strand
GGATAATAACCGGTAGTCCTTCGAAGTTGCGGGTATATGAGTTTACTTGACCGTTACTGATTATTCCGATAAAGATTGAAAAATAAAAATAAATGATAACAAGACTGATAACGGAGGATAGGGAGATCTTTATATTCTTCAATAACAAACCGAGGAGGTAGTAAAAAAGGAATGGAAGAAATACTGTTGTAATATTTCCTGTTAAATTAGCTGCGTTATGAGGAAATGCATAATCGGAAGCGGTTATTATTGTTGTAAAGATTAAGGTGGATAAAACAATAAAGGGTAATGCTTTCTTTCCTGAATTTTTGAGAAATGTATGAAGAAGGGGAGTTATAAAGTAGAGCTCAAGAATTAAAATCAGGAAATATAAGTCAGCAATATTGACGGTTGTAAGAAGGTAGATAAATTTACCGACATCTTTTATTTCCCCTAAGAATACATAAATTGCAGAATAAATTGTTATCCAAAGTAAAGTTGGTATTCCGATTTTTGAAAAGCGACGTGAATAAAAAGTATGGTAATCAAGTGGTTTTGAAATATTAAGAAGTAGCAATCCGCTAATCATTATAAAAAGCGGCACTGAGGTACGAAATAAAACGTTGATAAAATTTAAGACCCACCAAGATGTTCCACCAACTCCCATAAATGGTGGGTATGAAATAAAAGGGTCGGTAACGTGTATCCAAATAACTCCGACTCCGGCAAGCAAACGGATAACATCAACCGCCACGTTCCGTTGTGGTTTCATTTTATTATTATAGCAATCTATGAAATAATAAGCTTGTGCTAAAGATTATCGCTTCACTATTTCTTGGAATAGCTTTTTTTGCAATTCTGCTTTTTTTAAGCCACAATGCCATGCCAAATTCGGGCATGTATTCTTTCAAGAGAATAAATGAAAAGATTATGTCTGCAACAAAGCGAAATCCGGATGATAAAATCGATTATCAAATCTCCCTTCTTTCCGAGAGAATGAAGGAGATAGATTTTATCTATCACTCGAAAAGCAGGCACCTTCTCCTTTCAACATCAATGCGTTACTCATCAACTGCCGGTACGCTTACCCAAATGCTTATTGCCGGTAATAATTCCGACAAGAAAAAGCTGGTTATGGAAATATTTGATAGGGACGAGATAAAATTGAAGAGATTGGAGATGGGATACAAATGGTTTGAAAAGAAATTTATAGCAGATGCATCCTATTCTTTGGAACAATACAAGAATTTACTGAAACAATGAGTACGGTTAGTAAAACAAAGAGAAAAAAAATATATGAATGGCTTTTTTTGTTGCTTGTCGTAATTTTTTTTGCTAATTTATTTTTTAGAATTTTTCAGTATAAAGATAATTATTTGAAGAAATTCGATGGTGCTTACTGGGAGCATCGCTATCAACTATCACAATGGGTTGTTCCCAACTCCAAAAGCTCAATAGGTGATGATGGTCTTTATGCGTATGCCGGATATAAATATGTGTTTTTTGGCATGAACCCCATTCTTAATAGCGCGGAGGTTCCGCCGTTGGGAAAATATCTGATAGGTGTCACGATTGCAGTTTTTAATAACCAAAATATATTTGGACTTTTAACCGGTATTTCTTCTCTTTTTGCCTTTTATCTTCTAAACCTTATACTCTTTAAAAAGAAACTTATTGCTTTTCTTCCAATTTTTGTTTTTTCACTGGAGCCTCTTTTTTGGGAACAACTCCAAGCGAATTATCTTGACCTACTTTATCTGACATTTCTGTTTATGAGTTTTTATTTTGTTATAAAAAGGAAATATTTTCTCTCCACTTTATTTATCGGATGTTTTGCTGCAACGAAGTTTCCGCCAACTTCAATTTTTGTTGCCTTATCGGTTTTTGTGTATGTTTTTGTTCACCAGTGTAAAGATATGACAAAGCTTTTGATGTCGTTTTCATTGTGGCCATTGGTTTTCGTTATATCATATGCAAGGTTTTTTATGCTTGGTAATGGACCAATTGCATTTCTTAAGGTTCTCAAATACTTTATTCATTACTATCAAATCGGGGTCAAATCCGAAAATCACATAATGGTTTTTGACCTATTATTGAAGGGCAAATGGGCGACATGGTGGGGTGGTGGTGTCTTAAATGTACCCGAATGGAGCATCTTGTGGCCGTTAGCATTTCTACTTACAATACTATCGGTTGGTTGTTACCGAAAAATTTTAAAAAGTCCTTTTTTACTTATTTTTAGTTGGATAATCCTCTATCTAGGGTTTCTTATCATAATCCCCGTAGCCCCGCGTTATTTGCTACTATTGTTGCCTTTTCTGTATAATATTTCAGTATGGGTTTTATCCGAAGGTATCAATATGAAATACTTGCGACGCTCGGGATTCTTTCGCTCTATTTTTTCCTCCGCCTCATAAATATCGCCGGTCTTCCAATTTTTACCGATGAGGCGATTTATGTCAGGTGGTCACAAATTGCTCTCCATGATGCGAGTTGGCGTTTTATCTCTCTTACTGATGGCAAACAACCTTTGTTTACATGGGTGGCAATGGTTCTGATGAAATTCATCCACGATCCTCTTCTTGCGGGACGTATGGTATCGATATTGGGAGGGGTTGGAAGTGTCGTTGGAATTTGGTTCGTGACCTATGAATTGTTCAAGAATAAATGGACTGCATATATTTCATCTCTTGTGTACGTCTGTTTTCCGTTTGCGCAGGTATACAACAGAATGGCTCTTTACGATTCGTTGTCGGGAGCATTTACGTTGTGGGCATTGTATTTTGCAATAGTTCTTGTGAGAAGAATAAAGCTTGATACTGCGTACACATTGGGATTTGCCATCGGTCTTGGTGCGCTTAATAAGAGCACGAATTTCTTTAGCATGTACCTCCTACCGGTAACGGTTTTATTGTTTGATTTTTCGAAGAAGGGCAGAACGACAAGATTTCTGAAATGGGTAGCGCTCGCCGGGGTTGCAGTTATCATTGCGCAGGGAATGTATGCGATATTACGACTGTCTCCGCTTTTTCATATGGTTACAGAAAAGAATGCCTTATTCATCTATCCTTTCTCGGAATGGAAAAACCATCCTTTCGATTTTTTCATCGGTGATCTTTTTGGAATGACTCATTGGCTATGGGAGTACCTCAAGCTTCCATACATAGCTCTTATTATTCTTGCCTTCCGTTCCAAAGTTTTTTTGAAAGAAAAAGTTTTGTTGTTTCTCTTTTTTCTTCTTCCATTTATTGCTCTTGCATTATTTGCAAGAATACTTTTCCCACGGTTTATTTTCTTTATGACCTTGTCGCTTCTTCCTCTGGTTGCGGTCGGTATTGTCGATGGTGTAATGTTGAGTTTTAAGCTATTAAAAAAACAACATGATAATACAATTTTAAAGACGGTACAGACTGCAATTATTTTAGTTGTTCTATTGTTTTATCCATTGTACGTTTCTTACAGCTTCGCCATAGATCCGGTAAATGCTGCAATTGCAAATCCCGATAGGGCACAATACGTTAACCATTGGACAGCCGGCTGGGGAGTTAATGAAAGTGTTGCGTATCTCAGAGAAGAAGCTGCGAATAACAAAATTTATGTCGGAACCGAGGGCACATTTGGACTGCTCCCTTTTGCTCTTGAAATGTATTTGGTAGATAATCCCAACGTTACCATAAAAGGTTTTTGGCCGGTAGAAAACAACCTTCCCACAGAATTGGTATCCGCTTCAAAAAAAATGGCAACATATATGATATTTTATCAGCCCAATAATGTGAATCCTCCCCAAGCCGAACATTTGGAGCTCGTACAAAAGACAAGAGAAGGGAATAGCAAATATTATTACCGTTTATATAAAGTAGTAGGCTTCAAGTAACTGTGGGACGCTTTTCTACAACAATCATTTTTTTCCTATTAATCCTTATAATAGTAGTGCCTGTTGTAATTCCGTATTTTCATGCCGGTTACTTTCCGACTCACGATGGGGAGTGGGCGGTAGTAAGACTTGGGGATATGTTCCGCCAACTCAAGGATATGCAATTCCCCCCCCGTTATAGCGGAGCTCTGAACTTCGGCTACGGTTATCCTCTCTTCAATTTTACGTATCCTTTTCCTTATTATTTAGGGGTTATCTTTTATTTACCGGTAAAGAATTTTGTTTTGAGCATTAAAACAATTTTTGTATTAAGTGTTTTCCTTTCTTCAATTTTTATGTACATGGCATCATCTGCCTTGTGGAAAAACAGATTGGCGGGTGTGGTTTCCGCCATATTATACATATATTTGCCCTACAGGATGGTGGATCTTTATGTGCGGGGGTCGATTGGCGAGAGCATGGCTTTTGCATTATTTCCCCTGATACTGTATTTATGTCTCAAGCTTTTCGAGTCTCCATTTGCCAGATTTCCGGTTGTGCTACTTTCTTTTATGATTGCTGTTCTTGTTATGACACACAACATAATGACAATACTTTTTTTACCGGTCCTTGTTGGGTTTGTTCTTGTACGGATTATTTCCGAGAAAAGATGGGATGTTTTTCAATCCTTTTTTCTTTGTCTTTTTTTGGGAGCTGCGCTTTCATCCTTTTTCTGGTTTCCCGCACTTTTTGAAAAAGGGAATATACTACTCTCAAAAATTCCAATTGCAGACCGTAATCTGTATTTTGTGAAGCCTTTACAACTTCTTATTCCCTCTTGGGGTTATGCCCCACCAACCGAGACTGGTGGGTTTTCATACCAACTTGGAATTCCTCAAATTCTGGTAATCGTTTCTATAGTCTTAATTCTATGCCAATCTCTCGCAAAGCAAAGACTGAATCTGACTCCGGCAAAATTTTACGCACTTCTTCTTGTAATAATTTATGGAATATGTTTGGTCATGATGTTTTCATTTACCTCATTCGTCTGGCATCTTCCTCTACTTAAAGAAATAAATTATCCGTGGACTCTGCTTTCTCAATTGGGTTTTATAACGGCACTTGTCGCCGGCTTTTTGGTAATACAGCATAAATTCATCAAATATTTTGTTCTTGTTCTTTGTGTTATTTCTGTTGTTTTGGTATTTCCCTATTCTCGTCCGAAAGAATTTGTAAATCGGGGTGATCAATTTTATCTTACGAATGAGGCAACAACGACCAGTTCCTCAGAGCTCATGCCTTTATGGGTAAAAGGTAAACCAGATGAGCATTTCAAAGACAAGGTAGAGGTGTTGTCGGGAAACGCTAATATTTCAAATCTCGAGACAAAGTCAAACAGAATCTTTTTTCACTATAAAGCAGACAGCCCTACCGTTTTTCGTATCAACACTATTTATTATCCCGGATGGAAAGCGTATTTGAATAACGATAATGTAGTTATCAATTACAAAAACAATAAAGGAGTCATGGAAATAGAGGCAAATCAATATCGTGATTCAATTCTTTTGACGTTTCAAGAAACCTTTCCTAGAGTGATTGCTGATATGGTGAGCATAGTTGCTGTTCTTGTAATTGCATTTATTTTATTGCGGCCTATTCTTCTTTTTAAATCATGAAAAATATTTCAGCGGTTATATACGGTTTGTTTATTATCACATTGTCTTTATTTACCTTTCTCCCATTATTGAACTCCGGATTTTTTATTTTTCATGATAATACACAAGTAGTCCGTGTTTTTGAGATGGGAAATTCTTTATCCTCGGGAATGTTCCCCGTGAGGTGGGTAGATGGGCTCGGCTATGGATACGGATATCCGATTTTTAATTTTTATGGACCCCTCCCGTATTATATAGGAGGTATACTTTCTCTTGTTGGATTTGATGCACTTTTTGCAACGAAGACGATGTTTTTCGTAGGAATAGTGCTATCTGGCATCTCCATGTTCGTGTTTGCCCGCAGGATCTTTGGAGAGATAGCAGGAACAGTCTGTGGTATATTGTATGCATATTTTCCCTATCATGCGGTAAATATTTATGTAAGGGGTGCTGTCGGCGAGTTCTTTGCATACGCATTTCTCCCCATATTTCTTCTTGGAATTTTCGGCTTAATGCAATCAGAGCAGAAGAGTGTTATCTCACCAAAAAATATAACTAACATTCTTGTTGTTGCTTGGGGACTTTTTCTTGTTGCCATTTCCCATAACCTGACATCGTTCATGCTCCTTTTATTATGTATTCCCCTTCTCTGTGCAATAACAATTGTTGCAAAGAACAAAAAAGTATTTTTCATAAGCGCCCTTATAGGTCTCTTGTTGGGCATAGCACTTTCTGCTTTTTATATATTTCCTGCTTTTCTAGAAATGAAATACACAAATGTATCCTCTCAAATCGGGGGAGGCGCAGACTTTCGTGACCACTTTGTGTGTGCTTCCCAATACTGGAATAGTCCATGGGGATATGGAGGTTCGGTAAAGGGATGCGTCGATGGGTTAAGTTTCAAACTTGGAAAATTCAATATACTCCTATTCGTTTCGTCTCTAATTTTCTTATGCGTTTCGATATATAGACGGAAATGGAAAAACGCTGAAAAAATTGCAATAATTGCCTTTATTCTTTCTGTTATCTCCATGCTTTTTACTCTTGAAATTTCTCAGACAGTATGGAAGGCAATTCCCTATATGCAGTACCTTCAATATCCGTGGCGGTTTATTAATTTCATCGGGATTTCTATGATTCTAGTGATAGGATACATGACAGCCAGGATAGGGGAGTTGTTTCCAAGAAAAATAGTATTGATTGCAGCAACAGTAATAATTGTAATGACAATTTTATCAAGTTATAAACTTTTTGTACCGCAACAGTATGTTAATTTTCCTTCACAATTCTACGTAAATGATAGTTACATAAAATTCACAGTCTCAAAAATCTCAGACGAATATATGCCGCCTTCCTTTTCAGTTCCGCGAAGTGCCGGCGAGGTGCCAAGCAGGGAGTTATTTTTTGTCAATTCTAATGAGAGCACTGAAGTGCTTACAAATAAGGTTAATTACCTGAAATACTCATTTGAAATGGAAAAAGATGGGGTTCTTCATATAAATAAAGCGTACTTTCCGGCATGGAAAGCGTATGAGAATGGAACAGAAATTCCAATTGTCCCGACACACAACGGCATGAACGTTTCACTGCATAGTGGGAAAGGAATTTTTGAGTTAAAATTCAGACAGACGAATATAGAAATAATTGCAAACATAGTTAGCGTTCTGGCTTTTCTATTGTCTGTAGTGTCCATTTCAAAAGCATACTTACGCGCAAATTATCGAAAAAAAACGGTATAATACTTCAAGCATAATAAATTATGGAGAACAAAATAGAGGAATTATCGGTATTTTTTCCTTTCTGGAACGAGGAGGAAAATGTCTCTTATGTCGTTGAAAATGCAATACCTGTACTTAAAAGGTGTGCTTCAAAATGGGAAATACTCATTATTGATGATGGTTCGGCGGACAGAACATATCAGGAGGGTCTGAAGCTTGCTGAAAAATACAAAAATATTAGAGTTATCAGCCACAAGCCAAATAGAGGATACGGCGCGGCATTGAAAGAAGGCTTTCAGAATTCTCTATATGACATAATTGTTTTTACCGACGGTGACAGACAGTTCAACTTTGCAGAAATTGCGCAATTTATTAAAGAAATAAAATCCTCGGATATTGTAATCGGATTCAGAAAGAGAAGA
This sequence comes from Candidatus Levyibacteriota bacterium, assembly GCA_041910135.1. Classification (GTDB taxonomy): domain Bacteria; phylum Patescibacteriota; class Microgenomatia; order Levybacterales; family GWA1-39-11; genus JAUSNA01. The sequence continues at coordinate 1,939 of JAYRRJ010000011.1, read as the reverse complement.
CGAGACAATATAGTGCGTCACATTCTCATGAATCTTCTGAAATTGTGGGATTTTATCTTTTTTAGATTTTACTTTAAAGATATAGACTGCGGATTTAAGATGTTCAAGAAAGAAGCTCTGGAAAAAATCGGACCATTACGATCGGAAGGTGCGATGATTACAACAGAAATTCTAGCAAAGGCCACCAGAAAGAAGCTAAAAATAAGAGAAGTTGAGGTTAATCATTATCCTCGTGAATTTGGGGATCAGAGCGGAGCAAATTTAGCAGTTGTTATCAGGGCAATTCTTGAAAGCTTTATTCTTTGGTTTGATATCCTGAATAAAAGGATTTGACTGAACATAATGACGGAAAAGATCTTTTCCTATGGACGAATTCGAATTACATGCTATCGCGACCAAATCCGTTAAGGGGGTCTTTGCGCTTGTATCCCGGTCATTTCTTCTTCAACTTTTGGGTCTTGCAACAAGTTTTATTTTAACCATTTTTCTTGACCCGGCGAGTTTTGGAATCTTTTTTGTTGTGTCGTCAATAATTGTTTTCTTTAATTATTTCCAGGATATTGGTCTTGCCGCATCGCTTATTCAAAAAAAGGAAGAACCGACAAAAACTGAGCTTCAGACCGTTTTTGTCATGCAGCAGATATTAGTTCTTTTGCTTGTTGTCCCGGCACTCATTTTCACAAGCGCCATAGCGCATTTTTATAAACTCAATGTTGATGGAGAAGTGTTGCTTGTTGCTCTTTTAATTTCATTTTTTCTTACGTCCCTCAGGACAATACCGACAGTACTTTTGGAAAGGAAGCTTGATTATGGCAAATTGGTCATCCCACAAATACTGGAAAATTTGGCGTATAACGCATGTCTTATCATATTTGCCGTTATGGGTTTTAAAGTTGCCAGTTTTACTATAGCTGTCCTTGCGAGAAGTATAATCGGCTTGGTTGCATTGTATATTATCCAACCATGGCCAATCGGTATTTCTTTTGATAGGAATTCATTAAAGAGACTCGTGTCTTTCGGAATTCCTTTTCAGGCAAACAGCATTCTTGCGCTATTTAAAGACGATTTCAGGACCATATATTTGGGTAAAGTGCTTCCAATCGCACAGCTTGGTTATATTGGTTTTGCAGAAAAGCTTGCATACCTCCCTCTCAGACTTGTTATGGACAATGTCATTAAAGTTACATTTCCTTCATTTGCGCGTCTCCAGACGGATAAGAATGCATTGCGACTTGCAATTGAAAAGTCCTTATTTCTTATTTGCTTTGCAATATTTCCTATAGCGGTTGGAATTATTAGCTATTCTCCATTTCTAATTCAATTCGTTCCTAAATATCAAAAATGGGAACCTGCCCTTGTTTCTGTGGTTTTCTTTTCTTTAGGAACCGTCCTATCTTCTATTTCAACACCATTAACGAATTTTCTTAATGCAATAGGACGAGTAAAAATTACTCTGTACTTCATGATATTTTGGACCGCCGCAATTTGGATTCTGACACTCTTTCTTATTAAAGTTATGGGGTACAATGGCGTTTCGGCGGCTTCATTTTTCGTGTCTCTCACATCAATTGGTGTATTCATAATCTCTAAAAAATATGTTGAGTTTTCTGTCATCCGTCCGGTATATAAGCAATTCATTGCCGCAATTATTATGTACTTTTTTACGGTTTTTACTGCTTCATTCATTTCCTCCCTCCTTGTTATGATTCTATTTGGGTTTATTGCCGTCGGGGTTTACTTGGGAGCCCTTTTCCTTATTGCAAAAGATGAAGTAATTAAGACTACAAGATTTGTATTCAATTCAGTGCGCAGCAAAAGTTAATTTGATACACTTATGTTATGAAGGTTTCTGTTGTTATTACTACTTTTAATTCCGAAGCGACAATTGAAGATACGTTAAAGTCCGTTGAAAATATTGCAAACGAGATAATCGTTGTGG
>JAYRRJ010000010.1:0-1718 GCA_041910135.1 Candidatus Levyibacteriota bacterium | reverse complement strand
TAATAAGAAAGGGTATAAGCTGCATCGTTACCCGATGGCAACATCATGCCGTACAATAAATTTTCAACAGTTACCTCCTCGCCGGGGGAAAGATTCATTTTCGAACCCTGAACAATATAAATATCGGAAGGAACGGTTAAATAATCGTCCAATTTATAATGCTCGACAGCCAGTATCGCAGTCATCACTTTTGCTGTCGATGCGGGTGAAAAACGAAGCGATTGATTTTTCCCGGCAACAACAGTACGTGTCGAGGGGTCATACACGACATATGCGGCTGCGGACGCGTTTATCGAGCTGAGATCGCCGGGCAACGGAATCGAATTAATCTTAAGATATGGATATTTTATAACAGGTAAGGTATACGAATTTATCTTCTGAATATAAAAAACCACAATAGCTGTCGCCGCTGCATCCAATAGAAGCAGTATTACAACAACGTCAAAAAAATGTGTGTGGGCAACTATTTTACTCCTTGCGGACTTTTCTTTTTTTTCCTTTTTTTGACGATATTTAACAAAAGAAAACCACTTAAAAAACCTTTTTTTCTTAGTAGGGGTGTTATTTTTTTGGGAAGAGTGTTGAGAGTCTTTCATCTATACGCTCCATATCTCTTGGGAAAAGAGATGCCTCTCTGACGTTGGCAAGATTTAACATATGCATAGTAATCCTTTCGAGTCCGAATGAAAATCCTCCTTCAGGGGGCATCCCAAATTCAAATGCCTGAAGATATAATTTAAAATTATCACTGCTCATTCCACGCTCGACTATTGCTTCCTTTAATTTTTGGTATTCATGTATTCTTTGGCTACCGCTTGAAATTTCTACTCCGCGGAAAAGTATGTCAAAGGAAAGGCTTAACTCCGGATTTTCCGGGTCAGGCATTGTATAAAATGCCCGTTTTTTTGTCGGAAAATGCGTTATGGTTACCAAATCTGACCCATGCTTTTCAAGTGCCCATTTACAAATATCCACTTCATCCTGCGGACCTAAGTCTTTTTCGCCTCTTACATCACGCCCAAACTCCGTTGCTATAATTTCTTGTGCTTCCGAAAGCTTAAGTCTTGGAATGCTGCCAAATGAAATGGGATGAATTCCATAGTTTGAGAGAATTTGTGCCGACGCCTCTTGTGCATATTTCAAAGTTTGGACAATAACACTTTCCAATAAATCCAACAACTCAGGGAAATCGACAAATCCTATTTCCATATCCATTTGTGTGTTCTCCGAGAGATGCCGCGTAGTTACAGACGGCTCAGCTCTATATGCATGAGAAATAGTAAAAACTCGTTCAAAGACCGGCACCATCATTTGCTTATACAGTTGCGGACTTTGAGTGAGGTATGCAGGATACCCGTAATACTCAACAGGAAAAACCTCCGCCCCGCCTTCAGTGGCCGAAGCCGAAATTGTCGGAACAACTATTTCTGTTGCACCCAGATTTACAGCAGCTTTTCTAAATCCTTCAAGAATTGAAGCCTGAACTTTGAAAATATCTGAAATTTTCTGATTTCTTAAAGAAAGTGTTCTAAAATCAAGCAGAGTGGGTAGTTGTAGATTGAGCTCTACGCCCCCCATGTCAAAAGGGAGAACTTCAGCTTTTGAAATTATTTCAACAGGTGTTGTTAATTCCAATTCAATTTTTCCTAACGGAATATTCGCATTTATATACCGCTCTCCTCGCTCCTTAATTATGCCTAATATTTTAACGACCGACT
>JAYRRJ010000009.1:0-13621 GCA_041910135.1 Candidatus Levyibacteriota bacterium | reverse complement strand
GTACTAGTTCACTATCGGTAAGTATAGATATTTAGCCTTGGAGCGTGGTCGCCCCAGATTCCTACAAGGTTTAAATCGTGCCTCATAGTACTTAGGATATAACGAGGAGAGAGAAAAATTTCGCTTACGAGACTATCACTCCCTTTGGTAGTGCAGTTCCAGCACCTTCTGCTATCTTTCTCTTGTACTCCTTTGCATTTAAGCAAGTCATCCTGCAACACTACTGGTATTGCTACGAGTAGTTTAGGCTGTTCCGCGTTCACTCGCCGCTACTGACGGAATCTCTGTGATTTTTATTCCACGGGCTACTTAGATGTTTCAGTTCACCCGGTTCCCTGCTGCCCCCTAATATTGTCTGAATAAATTCAAACAAACTTCAGAGGAAGCCCCCAAAAAATTGGTGGGTTACCCCATTCGGACACCGCCGGATCAAAGAGTCATAGGTCTCTCCCCGACGTGTTTCGCGAACCTTGATGCGTCCTTCTTCGGTCTATACTTCCTAGGCATCCACTATTGGCGTTATTTGAAATAGCACAGATTCTTGAAAATCATGTGCCAGTTCTTCTAACAAAATTAAAATTGCTGTGTATCCGCCCTTAGGCGGAATACGGCCTAGTTATTTACTGACTTCAACACCGCTGTGGCGTTGAAGTGCTTGTATCCCAATTGTTAAAGAACATATACCTACAAGTGGTAAAAACCAGTTGTATGAAACTTACCTTGGTTCTCTTACGAGCCTGCAAGGCAAGTATCAAAAGGTTCCTACTGTATTCGAGGAAGGCCGGCTAATGCGCCGCGCCTTTCTCCAGTACAGTAAGTTTGTGGACCCTAGGAGATTCGTTACGGAGGGTCTGACTCCGACCTCTCCGGCAGATACACCTGAGTCGCTCTCAAAACGAGAGTTGTGGACCCTAGGAGATTCGAACTCCTGACCTCATCATTGCAAATGATGCGCTCTACCAGCTAAGCTAAGGGCCCAAAATTTTCAATTTTGGGCACTCAACGTTCTGAAGCTGAAAGCTTCATGGTTGTTAAGGGCCCGAACGATTTCAGAGTTCGGGGCCTCAAGGTTTTGAGGCTAAAAGCCTCAAGTTCTTAAGGGCCCAAAAATTGAAACTTCTACCACCGCCAGTAAAGTGCGGTTCCACTATCTAAATCTTCAAATAATTAATGTGCCTGTTAAGAACTTTCTTGAACTTCGTTCAAGACTTCGCCCCTAAGAGAAGTTCTTTAACAGCTTCAATTCATCCGTCTTTTTCAAGAAAAGACCGGTATTCTTGAAGCTTTATATAAACCCGTTGAGAAAAATCGACCACTGAGGAAGTCTTTGAAGACACTATGTTAGCCAAAAATAATTGGCGTTAAGCGTAAACTTGTAAAAACTTTATCATGCGTATTCGATTTAAACCATCACTCTATGTTATGTGCTGGTTGTACCTATATGAATTTAATATTGTTAAATCAGGGATAGATATACCTCAAAAGGTCTTACTATTCTACTAATATATTGAAGCTGTGTCAAGGGTTGAAACGCTTGGATGTGAACAGTTCATTTCTGGGTATAATTTGCTTCTTTTTTCAAGTCAAATTACGAAAACCTGCTCCTTTTCTGAACCAAGTCTCTTACGCAATTTTTCTTGACATATCATATTTCTCTGCTAGAATTTTTACTTGTGCGATGATGGCAAATAACAAATTTAGCCTCATTTAAGCACAGATTCACCATGTCAAAGGCAGGCAAGATGGTGCTTCTACTGACCGTTTTTTGCGCGTTTTTAGGAGCAGCCCCACAAATAAATGCCCAGGAAAATTTATTAGCGCATTCATTCGCTTTTAATACCAATAGTCACAAATGCACATCTATTGAAGAGTATTTGGTGACGAGGACTACTTCATGTGAGGATACACTACTCACCCAAGTGGAGATTGCGATAAAGGCGGAGGCAAAAGAAAATCCGGACACAACACCATCCTTTTCTTATTCTACCGAGGATACTCTTTTTATTCCTCCTACTCCAACCCAAACACCTCCAATAACACCAACTCCTGAGATACAACAGCAAACCCCCTCCGAACAAATCCCTACCGATAATATTCCCGCAGACTCTGCCTCTCTTAATTCCGACGCAATTCTTAACATGATAAATGCCCACCGGGGAGAAATCGGCAAACCGGCATTTCTTAAAGATGAAGCTCTTTGCTCGCTTGCAAAAACCCGAAGTTTGGAGCTTAACGATGAATTGTTCGTAAACCACAATTTACACTCCGGCCTTTACAACAGAAATCTTCCCTATTGGATAACCGAGGATGCAAAATGGGGCTCAAATGAGGCCGGAACGGTCAATTGGTGGCTCAATTCCCCTATTCATAGAGCTGCAATCGAGGGCGATTATGTGTATTCATGCGGAGCGTGCAATGGAAGCATGTGTTCCCAGCTCTTTACCTCTTACACCCCCAAATCGGGTCTTGTTGCTTCCACAACTACAGAAACAACCAAATAACTACAGCACCCGGGAAAAGTAACTTCTTGCCGCTATTGCCCACAGCTGAGGATCACATCCTCCGGCAACAATCTTATTCCCCTCTATCACAAAGAGTTCAGGATTACTATCGGGATTCGCCCGGAGATACATATCAACTCTTGAACTTACTTCCCGAATTCTTGAGAGAAGTGAGGCTAATTTTGGAAAACTATTTGCAGAAGCCCAATGCCAATGCTTTGTTGCCCCTTTATGAATGATAGCCTGCTCATGGGTCCAAATAGTTGTTGAATGATAACTATCGGCAACTTCATGCGATTCGGTGGGGCTGAGCGTCCGATAGCCAAACGCGGTTTCCAAAACGACCGCAGCCTCAAGCATCTTCCGAAGCGTTACCCCGCCGATATCTTTCGGCTCCAAATAAAAAAGTGCGTGGAGACTGTCAGAGCTTACGCCTTCAATAGGCCCCATTTTATCAATGGCTACGTAGAGCGAATCTTTCTTTCCGTTTATAAGCAATTTTATAGCTTTTTTCATTTTGATGGCCGTTTTTAGGAGCTTTTTTGAATTCAGAATTCGTCCTGCAGCTCTCAGTGCTGCCATATTTTGGATGTGTGCCAGAGGATACACAACCGGATATACGGGCTCGCCATCTGGACGGCTTTTCAATTCGGAGTCTTTCCAGTAGGTGACTTTTAAAGCAAAGGCGGTAGCACCGGCAAATTTCGGGTCCTCGACGAACAAATAATTATCGTCAAGATGCCTCAAAATATACTCAACCGCAAGCTTTATATTTTCTTTCTGAGCAGTAAGCAGGCTGTAGTCCTGAGACTGAGTAAGATATAGCTCGTGTCCTAAAAGAAAAAGCGCAGTCGTATCACATCCATTATAGAATGTAGTTCTGCCTTCACGTCCCGCAAGCTCAACCCCATTTAGTAAACCCAAATCATATTCATGAAATATTATTCCCGGTTGTTCCCCGGTAATAGGGTCAATTTTTTTGCCCTGCAACTTGACAGCAAATTTGAGTTTATCCTTAAGCATTTTCATGTCCGAAAACAAAAACGCTGATATCACAACATCTCTGAAAAAATGTCTGGGAAAACCGGGCAAACCTGCATGGTACAGAACAAAATCCTCATGCGCAACACGGAGTTTGGAAAGAGGTTCCTCATATCGGGTTGTTTCGGGCAGTTCATTTCCAAGTTCATCGGACATCTCCACAGCATAGGATTTACCTACTAAAAAAACGTAAGAATTACGTATGAAGTGCTTGCTTATTCACCGGGATGGTTCTATACTTTCACGGGTTTTTTACCGGATATCTGTTGTTTATTCCACCAATAACTCATACACTTAAAACTATGGTCAAAAAGAAATCGAAAAGCAAACAATTGGAACAAGCCGCACTCAAAATCACCGAATGGGTTGGAACCCCGGCCTCAATTCTTATTCATTCGGGTCTTTTTATTTTGGCGTTTCTGTTTTATTTTTTAGGTGTTCCCTTCGATACAATTCTTCTTGTGTTAACCACCATTGTTTCTCTTGAGGCTATTTACCTGTCTCTTTTCATTCAGCTATCAGTAAATAAAAACACACAAAGTCTTGAAGAGGTTGAGGAAGATATCGAAGAGATCCAGGAGGATGTTGATGATCTTTCGGGCGAATTTGATGAAATTGCCGAAGATGTTGAGGGACTTGAGGGAAATATCAAAAAACTCCGCGAGAACGTGACGGAACTTGGGGCAGACATCGAAGACATTTCCGTTGATGTTGAGAAGCTGGGTGATGACGAACCTTCCGAAGAAGAACTTGCCCATCTACAAAGCAATAAGTCGCTTAAAAATATCGAGAAGGAGATCCTTACCCTTTCAACAGGAATACTGGCCTTAAAGGACGATTTAGAGGTGTTAAAGAAAACGATAAAATAAATTCTAAGATTGCATTTCGAGGTAGCGCTCTACATCAAGTGCGGCCTGGCATCCAAAACCTGCTGCAGTTACGGCTTGCATGTAGGTCGAATCATGAACGTCACCTGAAACAAAAACTCCGTCAATATTCGTTTTAGAGCCAGAATACTGTTTGATAAAACCCTTTTCGTCTTTTTCAATCCCTTCAAAAAGCATTGAATTCGGAATATGACCTATTGCAACAAAAACACCATCTGTTGAAAAATCCCATACAACTTCTCCATTTGAATCTGTAATGGCAATGCCTCCTAATGTTTGAATGTCCACTTTCTTGTCTTGATTCTGAGTTTTAAGCCTAATTTTTTCCACCTTCATTTCACCCGAAATCTCCAGAGGCTCCGTGTTCCAGATGACTTTTATTTTTTCGTTTGCGAACACCTTTTTTTGCATGGCTTCAGATGCCTTAAACGAATCGCGCCTGTGAATTATGTAAACCTCGGATGCGAATTTTGTTAACACCAATGCCTCTTCCATTGCGCTGTCCCCGCCCCCCACAACAACTACTTTCTTGTTCCTATAGAATGCCGCATCGCAAGGAGCACATGAAGAAACTCCCCGTCCAATCTTCTCTTGCTCACCTGGAATTTGCAACCACTTCGTGTCAGCTCCTGTTGCAATAATTACACTTTTTGAGTAATATTTTTTTTCATCATCGGTTGATACCTCAAAGGGCTTTTTTGAGTAGTCTACTACTGTTACATTGGCATCTATTATTTCTGCTCCATATTTCTCCGCTTGATCCCGCATTTTTTTCATGAGTTCCGGACCCATTATGGGTTCAGGGAAACCGGGGAAATTCTCTACCTCTGTCGTTAACATCAGTTGCCCTCCCCACTTACGACCTGCAACAATAAGAGTTCTTCTGTCTCCACGGCTTGCATAAACCCCGGCCGTAAGTCCGGAGGGTCCGCTTCCAATAATTATGACATCGTATATTTGTTTGTCGTCCATAATTTAGGTACAAAAAAAGCGTTTCGCGCTTAGTTCTTAACAAACTAGACGCTAGACGCTATTAACTAAACGCTAGTTAAGTGCTTCATCAATTGCTTTTTTGAGCGTATCTTTCCCCTGAACTCCTACCATGGTTTTGAATGGTTTTCCATCCTTAAAAACAATAAGTGTAGGAATAGACATTACCCCATAATTTCCCGGGACATTGATGTTCTCATCCACATTCAATTTCCCTACTTTTATCTTCCCGTCATACTCACCGGCCAATTCCTCAACGACCGGCCCAACCATCTGACATGGTTGACACCACTCTGCCCAAAAATCTACCAGAACGGGATTTTGTGATTGGAGCACGTCCTTTTCGAATGTTTCGTCTGTAAGCTTCGTAGTCATATTTTGCAAACGGTAACTAGTATAGTCTTAAAAATTAGTGTTTGTCAAGTCTACATTTAGTATCAAAGCGTATCAGTGGACACTATTTAGCGGGAGCATTACGGCATTCTTTCAGACACAGAAAAGAATTCACAGTTTTCTGCATTGAAAAAAACATACCTACTCACAGAAGCTTTTTCCTTACTAATAATCGGAACTTTCACCAAATTTTATTTTGTGTAGTATGACCTAATTTGATAAAGGAAATCGCTCTTTCTCTATTACTTATAATACGATCTGATTTGATAGAGAAAGTAGAATCCAATGAGAGCAAAAAGAACTCCGGACAACGACAATGAAACGATATCAGCGACAATTCCTACTACTTCACTGTAGTAAATAAGCTTCCAACCGCTCATGCGTCTACTCTTAGTCCCAGGAAATGCCATCAAAAGAAGAGCTGAAGAAACAAGCCCCAAAAGCACGATGACAAATCCGGCACCAGCACCTCGAGCACCGGCAATCATTGCAAGTGGAGCCAGGAATGTAAATATCCCGAGTCCAACTAAGCCAGTAATAACGCCGAGTACTCCAAAAATGAGTGAGAGCCACGGAGTAATAGCAACAACCGCTTCACGTCCTCCCCGAGGAAGTTCCGGAAGCTTTTTGAAGTATTCTCCAACCATGTCGATATAAGAATCAATTGAATTATTTCGAGCCATGTTTTTCACCTCCCTTCCTACTTTTAACTATATACTATTTTTCATGAAACAAAAACAGGAGTACTCTGTCTTGTTGTATAATCATAAAAATGAGGCCTCATTTTTCAGTCGTTATTCCCGCATTCAATGAGGAAAAATTACTACCACGCCTTCTTGAGTCTTTGGATAATCAATCATACAAAGATTTTGAGGTTATTTTGGTAGATGCGAATTCTACGGACAGAACCATTGAAGTAGCAAAAAATTACATAAAAAAACTCCCATTAACAATTTTTTCTACTGATGAGAAAAATGTTTCGGCCTCAAGAAATTTTGGCGCATCCAAAGCAAAGGGTGAATTCCTCTTCTTTATCGATGCAGATAATTACGTTCACCCGGCTTTCTTAAAGGATGTTTCTACACTTCTTGAGAAGGGGTACCAAATGATAGTTCCCTCAATTGTCCCCGACTCCAAAAATGCTCTCTATAAATTCGCATACAAGGTTACCAATTCTCTTGTATATATTGGTGAAAAAATCAATCTATCTTTTTCAACAGGGGGAAATATGATAATTGCAAAAGAGGTATTCGAAAAGTTGCATGGGTTCGATAAAACCATTTTTGTAGGAGAGGACCATGACATAGTCGAGCGTGCCCGTAAGAAAGGTTTTAAGGTCACATTTACCTTTCGTTCCAAAGTGGTTTTTTCCGTAAGACGTCTTGAAAAAGAAGGAGGAGCGGTGCTCTTAAAATACTTTTTTTCGACCGTATACATAGTTCTTTTTGGCAAAATGACGAGAAAAATGTACAATTATGAAATGGGTGGGGAGTACTACAAAAAAGAGAGGTAGCTCTCTTTTTTGCAAGCTTTGCTTACTCCAAAAAAACTTAAATTTTTTGCGGCAAGGCAAGCTTCCTTATGCTTTTTGCCTTTATTGTTAAAGGCTTGGCTTACGAAACCAATTTATATGACCGAAAAACGTTTCTTTCGTGCTCTTTTTAAGACAATGCTTTTTTTTGCATTTCTTCACATCATTCTTCTTGTGGTTCTCACTATTGTTAATGGACAACTCTCATATGTGAATGTATTTCAGATAGTGGGATTACAATACTTTTTCCCCGGAATTGATAAAGGGCCTGTAAGTTTCTTGCTTTCTCTTGCAGTAATAGCTGTTATATACTTCTTTTTCTACCGCAAACACGGAAATAAAAACTAATTATTGATTCTATGCTTTATACTTGAAGCAATTGAGGTAATTCTGTAATTTTTGTGGTAGGCAATCATATCTGCCCACTTGACCAAATATTCAACGAGTTGGGAAGACGGGCTTTGCCGCAGCCGGCGAGCTGAAGTTCTTACTTTTAAGTCTTTATCATAGCCGATTTTGCCCCTTTTCCCGATATGTATTGCAATATCCGTATCTTCATGGACCTTTTCATCATCAAGACATACCTCGTCCTTTACTCTCTCCCAGGCGCTTTTTCGAAGGGCGAAATTGGGGCCGTATAGCCCGTAATGGCCGAATATTTTCTTGTTTGTTTCAAAAACAAGAAGCCTCACCAATGGGCTGAATACTCGAAGACCAAATACTGCGGGACCCGAAATTGCATCAAGCATCGGGTCTTTTTCAAAATGCTTATTTATCTTCTCAATCCAGTCCCTAGAAACGATTGTATCAGCGTCTGTCCGGGCAATAACATCACCGCGAGCGGCATTAAATCCTGCATTCCTCGCAAAAGTTATTCCTTGTTTTGTCTCCGTGATGACCGTTGCACCCATGCGCTTCGCTATTTCGGCTGTTTTATCGGTAGAGTTGTTATCAACCACGATCACCTCAAAAGGTAGCTCGGTTTGATGATAAATACTTGTCAAACACGCCCCAATCCGCTTCTCCTCGTTGTATGCAGGGATAACGACCGATATATTCATATGATAGCTCAAGGATACCATTTTTTTCTTAAAAAAATGGAGGAATTGAGCAAAATAAACATCTTTCCTCAGGGACAAAGCCGTAAGGAAGATGTTATTGTCTTATTTTATCACGGAAAACAGATTAAAACCCAAGTCCCAGTTGCGGTTTTTTTGCTAATGAAGCTTCTCTCTCCTTGCCCCAAATTTCAACAACGCCATATGTGTTGTCATATCCGGGGTTAATATGAATTGTTCGCTCCCTCACTTTTTGTATCCCTTCGGCAATTGTCACCCCAAAGACAGACTCAATTTTTTCAAGTGGTGACCGAAGCAACACCTCGTGCTCAGACCCAAATTGTGACACTAAGTTGTCATACATAGTGATTACCGCCTGTGTTGACACCCCTGAATTAAGTGCTTCTGAAAGTATTTCTAAAAGAGGGACCAAATTGACGTAGGATGGCCTTTTTCCTTTCTTGTCTTTCAGCCATACCGTCCTATATGCATCTTTTTCCTGAATATAGTTCGACTCGGGCAAATTAGCCAACTCCTCTACTCTATGCATCACCCCAATCGTCAGCTCTCTTTTACAAACCGGGCATATCGCCCCATTTTTTGCCGTATCTTGCGGTGTCTGCACTACGCCACAATTCCTATGTCCCGTATAATGATATTTTCCCTCTTCAGGATAAAACTCGATAGTGTAGCCTATTTCAAAAGTCTTCTCCCGTCCCCTTACAAGCCCGTTCATAATATTGTTGTATGTAATTTCATTTTGCGAAACGGCCGAGCCGTCCTTTTTCTTCAAAACCGTCGCTTCTCGTCCCATTTTTTCCAGAGAGTGGGCGTCTGAGAAGCTTACTATCGAACGTGTCTCAAGCTCATTTATCCTCCAGTTCATCGAAGGGTCGGACGAAAGCCCCGTTTCAACGGCAAAAATATACTTTGCATATTCTCCAAAACAATCCGAAATCCTATCGTATCCTCCCTTTGAGCCATACAAAGAAAACCATGGCGTCCAAATGTGGCAAGGAATAAGTACAATTTTTCGGTCAATTTCAAACAGTAACTCCACTAAATTTTTAGCAGAAATTCCTAAAATTGGCCTTCCATCTGAAGTAAGATTGAATCCGCGGTTTATGAGTGCCTTGTTGATTTTAAGTGCTACATCATAGTTGGGGGCCAGAATGAGATTGTGAATGCGATACGTACCGGCAACCCCATCTTTTACCCTTCCCCCATAAATGCAGGCGACTTCGGTAGACAGGAGAAAATGCATTCCCGCGTCATTTTCTCGTATGGGTAAATTAAACTCCGCTTCAATTTGTTTCTCGCGCTTGAGTCTATAAATTCCCTCTCCGCTCTCTTCAAGCTGTGCCTTTGTCTCTTTAAACCACAATGGATACGTGAAATCGGCAATAGACAACACATTCAAACCCTTTTTTCGACCCCAAATATACATATTTTGCAGGTTCATTTTTTGGCTCACGGCCCGGGAAAAGCGGGAATGTAAATGAAGATCGATAACAAGTTCCATTGAGGCTTATTAAAACAAAGACAATTTAAAGTTGCAAGGGAAAACGATTTGTCCAAACTCTAATGTGGCTTGCATTTTGAGCCTAACAAGCCTATAATTAGCAACCATGTCAGAGCGTGTCATCCAAACGTCCGAAAATCCATTCCAGCGGTTAATGGCCGAACGGCTAGCCGATAAAGAATTTGATAGTCAAAATATTGGAGTGATAGCCATTGGAGGCCTCCCAGGGACAGGCGCTACGTCAGCAGCAGTCGATCTGGAAACGATAATAACATCCGAAACTGACATACCCGTTCGTACTTTTTCTTTTGAACAAGAGCGTCGAAGAATTTACCATGAGTTAACCGGACATTATGAGTCCCCTGAAGGAGACAGTGAACGGGAAATCCAGGCAGGGCTCACAACCGATCTTTTCATGGCAGAACAAATGATAGCCCCTGAAAATTCGAATTCCTTTGTGATTATAGACGGACGACTCGGTCCCTACATTGCAAAAAAGATGCTTTTTGCAGGAAGACATTTGGAAAGCCAAGGACGACTTCGATGTCCACTTCCATTCTCCGTTATGACTGTCTATTTGTACGCGACAGAGGGTGTACGGCATGCCCGTAAGTTCTTGCAGGCTGTCAGACAACAACCAATGCTCAATTTTGATAGTTACAGAGATAGTTTGAGGGCAGAAGTTGTAGAAGAACAAAGTACATTTTCGAGGGCATACCCCGACTTACTTGGTAAGACTCTTAATAATATGGCCCTACAACTCGGAGGCGAGTATTTGTATGACATGCGCTTTGACACATCAACCCACACATCAGATGAAATAGCCCTCAATATCCTGAATGCTCAACAAGCTCAAAAACTCCTTTCAATTCCACATTTAGGCACGTAAAATAAGTTATGGGAAAAATACTTTTTCCACAAAAAACCGTCGTTGAGGTTGTAGGAAATGTTGCATCAGGAAAAACAACACTCTCAAAAAAACTTCCTCAGTTCTCAAATCTTACTTATCAAGATACTGACCTTTTTGAAAATAATCCATTTATGATTCCTTCCGTAACCGACCCAAAACGGTGGGTTTTTACCGAAGAACTTTATTTCTACTACCTACGCTCAAAAAAAATCCCAGAGGTGTTAAGTGCTCTCAAAAAAACTCCGCTTGTTCTGGACCAGGGATTTCACATGCCCTCCTACATGTATACGGACAACAGGTTAAGACAGAATCAAATGACTCGTGATGAATGGGAATTTATGCGTGAATTATTTAATCACTTGACTCATAAAGCTCCAATTCCTCAAATTGTTATTTACTTAGACGTGCCGGTTTTCGAATTGTCGAGAAGAATGGACATCCGTGGACGAGAAAAAGAACGGGAACATGAAAAACTCTACACGAATACGTATCTTAAGCAACTAAATGTGGGCTTATTGGAATATGTAGAAGGGATGAAAAAGAATAAAAGAAACAAAACTGTTATTACTTTTGACCATAAAAGCCATTCCTTTAAGACATTTGGGGAACCTCAAAAAGAGCTTATCGATATTTTAGAACCCCTTGTTTAACAAGATCTTGCTGCTCTTGCCGAAGAGTAGCTATATCTCCGTCCAAGTTATCCCTCGTCAAAACTTTTACCCCCTTTAGGTCTCCACTTTGAGCATCCATCATCTGAATTTCAACTTTTCCGATAAAGGGAAAGTATGCAAGCGAGGCTTCAGTAAGGGTTACTACTCTGTCTGTATAAATACCCCAAAACATATTTTTCCAATCATCAAAGTTAATGTTTACCTCTCCTCTCTTTTGTCTTCTTTGCCATCCATGTGCAAAATGTTTGAATTTTTCCATTTCCATTGGTGTAAAGTCCGGATTATATTTTAGTTGCCATATAAATTTGTCATTCACAGGCTCAATTCTATCGTGCCTTCCCAATAAATTAACGACCGCATGAGGATCGCGGACGAGGTTTCCTGCGAGAATTTTGTCACTAATTCTATCTCTTCCTACCTCAACTTTATCTGCTATTAAAAGTGCCAATCCTTCCGGTTGCATGTAATCTGCCAATCTTTTAAGCCGTTCTTCGCTCGGGATATTGCCCCACCGTGCAGTTATTCCCGTCAGGGTATCTGAGTCATGAAATAGAATTGCTTTTGCAATTGTTTGAAAACTTTCTCTGTCTGATTCTATAGAGGGAAGTATGGCACGAAGCATACGGAATGATATGTACGGATGGGGCTGCCGCGCAAAAAGGCATCCGATGTCGTGAGGACGTGCAGCTATCAAAAAATTTCGTCTTACCTCATCGCTCTCCCCATTATAGTCAAGAATAACAAGTCCTTGACGTGAAACTCTATCGGTATGTTGCTCTCCATGTTTGTTGAAGCCGTCAGGTGAAATTCCATCAAGAGCCCTGTCAACCACTCTATTTATGGGTGCAAACATGCTTCTTAGCACAGAATCGACTTCGGAAGCATTATAGTCGTATATACTATGCCTGTCAGAATCTCCATATCGCCATTCCCCAAAATCGGTAAAAAGCTCATCGAGTTCTTCCGGAGCAACACCATTATTCGAAAGATAATCTAAAGCTACGAAATATTGCTCAAGGCCGGTTGCTTTATCAAAAACCATCACTTTTGGGCGAATTCCTTTTCCAACCTCCATAGGAAAACACTCCTTTGCAACTGTTGACAGCTTCAACATTTCACGTCCTTGTTCTGTGGACGCTGCAAGTGTAACCGTGGGGGGCAAACCCAAATCTTGAGGTTGATATATTTCCGGAGTTTGAGCTCCCTGAAAGGGGATTAGTCTAAAATCATGAGGATGATCTCCTTCAGCTTGGACCATTGAACTATGGGGCGATTATATCCGATTTATCGAGCTAATTCAAGGAAATTATATACGTAATTTTTATCATTACTCTTTCTTTCCGATAGAACCGTTTTAAAATCTTTATATTCAGGGAAAAATGCATCCGCATCGGGAACGCTAGCTTCAACCAATGTTAGATACAACCTATCAGCATATGGAAATGCGAGCTCATATATTTGCGCCCCGCCGATGACAAACAGTTCGTTCTGCTCTACTGTTTTCCCAAACTTAATTGCCTCTTCCACTGAATGAACTACCTCTGTTGATGAATCATGAATTATGAAGTTTGAATCACGGGTTACAACGATGTTTGTGCGGTTTGGAAGTGGATGGCCTATGCTTTCATAGGTTTTCCTCCCCATAATAACCGCGTGCCCTTTTGTTTTCTCCCTAAAAAATTTCATGTCCTCAGGGATTTGAAACAATAATTCGTTGTCTTTTCCTAACTCTCTATTTTTCCCAATGGCAGCAATAAGTGAGATTTTCATACTCTTTTAATAATATCGCTTCGGCCTCGTCCAAAAGAGGCTGTATCTAATCCATATCCTTCAACCCAATCGTCAGGCTGCACTTCAAATCCGACATAATCGGGTTCAATTTCTACTTTTCTTAAAGATTTTGAAAGGAGCGTACAAATTTTGACGGAGGACGGATTTCTTTTTTCAATTTTCTCTTTTAAGAATTTGACTGTATGCCCAGTTTCTATAATGTCGTCAACTATCAAAACGTCTTTACCCTCAAGCGCTGTCTCGATATCTTTTGTCATGATGGGCTTTCCGCTGCTTTCTCTTTTGCCTCCATAGCTTGAAACTCGCACAAAATCTACTTCAAATGC
>JAYRRJ010000008.1:0-5294 GCA_041910135.1 Candidatus Levyibacteriota bacterium | reverse complement strand
TGCTTCGCGGATGCACGCCTGCAGTGGGGTTTCATTTTTCTCTATTCCCCTACCGGGAACCTGCCAGCGCATGTGAATACTCTTGTTTTTGGGATCAAACCGTTGGGTCAAAAGAATTTGTCCTTTCGGATTGACTATCACTGCATTTGCAACATTAATTGGTGCCATAAATACAAAAAAAGCCTCCGTGTGGGAGGCTGAAGTGAAGAAAAATTTCCGAAATCCTATTTGGTCTCGAAAGCCTTCTTCACAATAATGCTAAACGCTTCACGGTTTTCAAGAATAAGGTTGGCCAATATCTTTCTGTCAAGTTCTATGCTTTTTGCCCTCATTGCATTAATGAACCTGCTATATGAGTACCCTTCTTCCTTTACGGCCTCACCAATTCTCGTAACCCAAAGTCTTCGAAAATCTCTTTTCTTTCTTTTTCGGCCATGATACGCGTATGCATCGGAATGAAGGACTGCAGCAGTTGCCGTTCTTATGAGTCTGGAACGAGTTCCACGATACCCTTTTGCAAGTTCAAATATCTTTTTGTGTTTTCTTCGGGACACTATCCCTCTTTTAACTCTTGACATATTATTTTTAGGCTTCTCCCAATAGTTGTTTTACTTTTTTAGCGAATTTACCCTGTACTTGTTTGACTTCTTTCTGAGCTCTTAAGGTTCCTTTCGACTTATGTGAGCGCAAATGGCTTCTCATTTGTGAGCCACGTAATACTTTTCCGGTTTTAGTTACCTTAAATCTTCTTTTTACACTTCTTTTTGTTTTTAGTTTATACATGTTTAGTTTATAGTTTATGGTTTATAGTTTAGTAGTTCTTCTATAAACTACCGACTACAAACTATAAACTTTTTACTTGTTTCTCGCGACCATCATTGTCATTTGTCTGCCTTCCATTTTTGCTTCCCTCTCGATTTTGGCGAGCTCTCCCAGTTTTTCGACTACCGCATCAAGTTTTTCTCGCCCAATGTTTTGATGTCCCATTTGGCGTCCGGTAAATCGTACCGAAAACTTCACTTTATTCCCCTCTTCCAAAAACTCTTTTGCCTTTTTCAATTTTATGTCCAAATCATGCTCGCCGATAAAGGGTCCAAATCGAATTTGTTTGGTTTCAGAACCTTTCGCTCCCTTTTTCTCGTCTTGCTTCTTCTTTTTGAGCTGATAGAGGAATTTTGAAAAGTCGATTATCTTTGCGACCGGAGGTTTTGCCTGCGGAGCTACTTCTACCAAATCGACGCCTTCCTCATCTGCTCGCTGGAGCGCTTCTTTAAGAGGCATAATGCCTATTTGCTCTCCACGGTCATTCAGAACTCTTACCTCGGCAGCACGGATCTGGTAATTTTTCCTGTAAAAAACGTTTTGTGTAAATTTAGTGTTTTGTCTCAATTTCTTTTTGAATTTGTGAAATAAATTCGTTTAGCCTTAGTTGCCCAAGGTCTTTTCCTTCCCTTGTTCTTACAGTTACCGTTAATGCTCCGTCTTTGCTTTTTTCTTCTTCCTGACCGCCTATTATACACATGTAGGGTACTTTTTGTAAAGTAGCCTCACGGATTTTGTTTCCAAGCGTATTGTTGGAGTTGTCTATTTCGACCCGTATTGAGCTGGATTTGAGCTCATCAACAACTTTTGAGGCAAAAAGGAGGAATTTATCGGAAACGGGAAGAACGACAACTTGTGTTGGGCAAAGCCACATTGGGAATGCCCCCGCATAATGTTCTATCAAAAAAGCCATTACCCGTTCAATAGCTCCTATTGATGAGCGGTGAATAACGACCGGTTGTTCGTCTGCTCCCTCTTCGTTAATAAAGGAGAGAGAAAACCTTTGGGGCATAACAAAGTCATACTGAACGGTAAATGCGGTATCTTCTTTGCCATTTACATTTCTCATTTGGACGTCAATCTTGGGACCATAAAATGCAGCCTCACCGGGAGCTTCAACAAAATGAGCACTACGCTTTTTAAGAACTTTTCTTAAAATGTCTTCCGCAAAATCCCACGATTCATCTGCCTTAAAATATTTCTTGTCGTCAGTTCTGTCTCCCAACGAAAGGCGGTAATGGTAGTCTTTGCCCTGCTCAAGACTAAAAACGGACGCAATATATTCGATAAGGTCAAGAACGCCATTGATTTCATCCTCTGCTTTGGATTTTGGCGTGACAATATGGGCATCGGCAAGGCAAAAAGTTCTTACCCTCTGAAGCCCCATCAATTCTCCCGACTTCTCAAACCGGTAGAGTTTTGCAAGTTCGGCAAACCGCATCGGAAGCTCTTTGTAGCTATGTGGTCTGCTAAGGTAGAGTTCAAAGTGATGAGGACACGTCATGGGCCGAAGCATAAATTCATCTTCTTCTATTGTTATGGGTGCGTACATTGAGTCTTTGTAGTAGGGGTAATGCCCGGATTTTTTATATAGGTCAATTTTTGCAATATCAGGAGTATATACGTGCAGGTATCCTCTTTTTAATTCCTCATCGACAATAAAGCGTTCAAGTTCCCTGCGGATCGTCGAGCCCTTGGGGGTAAAAAGAGGGAGTCCTTTTCCGACGGTCTCTGAAAAAACGAATAGCCCGAGTTCTTTCCCCAATTTTTTGTGGTCCCTTTTTTCTGCCTCTTCTAGCATTTTCAGATGTTCATCAAGCTCTTCTTCGGTCGGAAAAACAACACCGTAAATTCTCGTCAGCATTTTATTCTTCTCATTTCCGCGCCAGTATGCCCCAGCAATTGACAATAGCTTGAATGCACCAATCTCTTTTGAGGGATTCTCAATGTGCCCTCCGCGGCATAAGTCTTCAAAATACCCCGCTTTGTAAAGCGTAATTTTCTCACCCTTTTTAACAATTTCATCAATAAGTTCGAGTTTGTATGGGTTGTTCTTGAAAATTTCCTTTGCCTCATCCGCCGTTACCTCACGGGTACTAAAAGAGTCCCAAGCAGGGAGTGTTTTTGCCATCATCTTCTCAATAGCTTTCAAATCGATTTCTCTATTAATGCTCTTCGGGTCGAAGTCAGACGTCGATTTTTCATTAGAAAAATCTCCTCGCGATTTCGACTCTGAGAAGTCGAAATCGTAGTAATATCCTGTATCGGTTGCAGGTCCAATTGTCAGTTTGGCATCGGGATACAGCCGCAAAACAGCCGCTCCTAAAAGATGGGCTGCGGAGTGTCTCATTGCCTCAAGATTTTTATCCATATCTCAATTATATTCGATTTGAGCGTAATTTTGAAGGGCTAACCATCATCAGAAATTAAAAGGGGAATTTACTTTTGCAGCATGGCTCATTACCTTCGCAACAAAATCACCGATAACCGGCACAAAATCAATCTTTGAGAGGAGAAACACTAGTAACGCTATAACGAAGGTTGTCCCTATCCAGACTCCCAAAGACCACGAAATGCCGCCTAAAAAATTTTCCAACATCATTTTCTTTCGGCTTCTATAAATGTTTTCGCTCTTTTCCATTCCTATAGATTATCATGCCTCAAAGCCCAATGAATTTGCAATAGCCTGCATTGCAGAGAGAACAATACCTACGTACTCATGTAATGGAAATCCTAATTTTTCCTCGCAAATGACAATTTGGGCTCTGTCGACTCCTTTTGCGAAATTTCCGTCCTGCATTTTTTGAATGACCATATCAACTGTGACCGTATTGAGTCTCTTTTCCTGTTGTGACAGAACGCATGAAATTACAAATCCTGTCAGTTCGTCACATGTAAAAAGCGCCCAATCCATTGCGGTTTGTGGTGCAATTCCGGTAAGTCTATAATTGTGTGATTTTATCGCCTGCATTACGTCTTTCGGCAAGACATTTCCTATTTTCTCTTCAAGATATAAAGTATGTTTTTCCGGAGTGTTTCGGGTCAATTCGTAGTCTGCGTCGTGCAAAAGGCCTGCTAAAGCCCAATTTTCTTCGTTCTCAACTCTGCGCGTCTTTGCCTTGTATACGCGGCAGATTGCTCTCATCGCTGCTTCAACTGCCAAATGATGCCGGATGAGACTTGTTGCTTTTGTATATACCTGAAGGGTTTGAAGTGCTTCTTGACGGGTCATAGATAAAGTATAAAGGATTTGTGGGGATGGAAAAAGACTTTCTGTGGGCACTACAGGACTCGAACCTGTGACCACCGCAATGTGAATGCGGTGCTCTACCAGCTGAGCTAAGTGCCCCCATATATAACATAGCCCTTGGCTCCGTTGGCAAGCTTTGCTTACCAGCTGAGCTAAGTGCCCATTATTGAAAATGGTGGACGGTACAAGACTCGAACTTGTGACCTTTACAATGTCAATGTAACGCTCTAACCAAACTGAGCTAACCGTCCAAAATAATGTCTCTCAATGAGCTAAGCTCATTGTAACCAAACTGAGCTAATCGTCCTTCCGTTTCAAGCTCATGATGGACTCATCATCTCGCAACTTTATTGCTCAATGTAATCGTCCAATTCTAGCTATTTTACCAGATTGTTTGTGCGTGAACAAACCCTAAACGGTAGGATGCTCGGTAGTTACGAGCGGAATCTCTTTTCTTCCGATAAGATGAAAAGTGCTTGGTGGCAATGTGCCTGCGCTATCTATTGTAGCCAGCAAAACAAGTGGAGATTCTTCCCCAAGGTGCTGTTCCGGAAGTGCGGACACAAGTGCCGCATCTCCACTGCCATCCAACACTGCCTGGACGGCTTCCGCATCGGTTTCGCGACGAGAATATGAAGCCATATCTCTATGCACCATATTGTTGCGTCCGATTACATCTTCCACCGTCGTTAAAGATTGCGATGTTGTGATGCGGGCCTTATGAACAACCTGCTCTTTATCTCCTATCATTACGGTTCTTGGATGAACGTGAACAGACACTTCTTTTCCTGCAACCGTTAATTTCTTCATTTTTGCTCCGATTTTTTTTCCATTTTCCATATTATCACCTCCTTTCTTGCCACGGTTTAGTATTTTGCGCTAATAAGCAAACCTTCAACAGTCTCCCCGTAATCCGGGTCGACAGAACGACTCATAACACTGCTTTCTCGGACATATTCCGAGCCGGGCCGTTCCCTTAAGAGATAAGCTTCATCAGGGACAAGCTCACGTAAAGGTTCAAGGCATTTAGCCTCTGGCTTTAATGAAGGCTGTCTGACGTCAGCCAATGAGTAACGTATTCTTTCCATATAAATCACCTCCTTTTACAGGAGTGTTGCCTCCTGTTCCTTCTTTATATTTATCCTCACCGTATTCATGCCAATAAAAAAACCTTCGCGGTTCTGGAACTTTCGTTCCTGCGAAGGTTGTATAAGAGTATTAG
>JAYRRJ010000007.1:0-2976 GCA_041910135.1 Candidatus Levyibacteriota bacterium | reverse complement strand
GAGGTGGGACGCGCGAAGCGCGTCCCACTGTGTTTGCCCTGATTCTGCGGGGGAATGCAAAGAATTCGGCGCGCTGGCGCGCACTGATTTGTTTTGGAGGAGGAGGAGGTTCGTATCAGAAGCAATTTTGACTGCATTTGCTTTGCACAAATACAAAAAGAATTTTTAATGTGATATGATAGTTATGCGGACAATATCATTATCAGTTAGTTAGCAGAAATGGTTATGCTAGAACAATTTTAACTAACGTTGAGGTTGTCCGCCTAGCATAACCATTTCTGCTTTTATATGTACTTATGGAAAATAAAAAATTCTTTTTGTATGCTCGCAAGAGCACCGATGTCGAGGATAAGCAAGTGTTGAGTATTGAAGCACAGTTGGAGGAATTGCGCGCGTTTGCGAGGCAAGAAAATCTGCATGTGGTTGAGGAACTGGTGGAGAAACAATCCGCCAAAATTCCTGGTCGTCCAATCTTTAACGATATGATGAAAAAACTTGAGCAAGGTGTTGCTCAAGGAATTTTGGCTTGGCATCCCGACAGACTGGCGCGCAATTCTGTGGACGGTGGACAGATAGTGTATTTTATCGACATCGGGAATCTTGCGATGTTAAAATTTCCCACATTTTGGTTTGAAAATACATCGCAGGGTAAATTTTCGCTATCAATGGCATTTGTGCAAAGCAAATATTATGTGGATTCTCTTTCCGAGAACACTAAAAGAGGACTTCGCCAAAAAGTGAGAAATGGTGATTATCCAAGCCAAGCGCCTGTTGGATATATCAATGACTCTCGTACAAAATCTATCGTCGTAGACAAGAAAAAATCTAAAATTATCCGCTTGGCTTTTGAGAAGTATGCGAATGGTGAAAGTAGGTTAGAGGATATTTCTAACTTTTTGGCGAAGCACAATATCAGTACGCGTTCCGGAAAGAAACTCCACAAATCTCGCGTGACTTTTATCCTCTCCAATCCGTTCTATATCGGACTATTCAAGTATGGCGGTGAACGCCACGAGGGAAAGTACGAGCCAATCATCGCAAAGAAACTTTTTGATTCGGTGCAGTCCATGTTGAAACTTCGAGGACGACCCGATAGAAAACCAAAGAATGAGCCACAACCATTTTGCGGATTACTCCACTGCACCGAATGTGGAATGATGATAACTGCTGAAATCCAAAAAGGTCATGTGTATTATCGGTGCTCAAAAAAGAACAAGAGTATTAAATGTACGCAGGGATATATCCGAAGTGAAATTTTGGATCAGCAGTTGTCATCCGAAATTCAAAAAGTTTCTTTGCCCAAAGACTGGGCGAAAGAATTGTTGAAAATGGCGGAAAAGGATTTCAACAATTCCGCCCAGTCTTTGGCTGCTTGTGTGAAAGAGAATGGTGAGAAAATTAAAAGTATCAATGTGAAGTTAGAGCGACTTCTTAATGGCTATCTCGACCAAGATATTGAAAAGGAAATTTATCGAATTGAGAAATCAAAATTGTTATTGCAAAAGAAGTCGCTCGAAGAAGAAATCTACAATCTTTCACACAAGCAGAACGATTGGCTCGAACCATATCAAGAGTGGATAAAAGACGCTCAAAATATGGACAAAATTGCTTCTGATACTGACCTTTTTGCAAAAAAGGTCAAAGCCAAAGAAATCTTTGGCTCGAACCTCCTCCTCCAAAACAAATCAGTGCGCGCCAGCGCGCCAAATTCTTTGCATTCCCCCAGAGATTCAGGGCAAACACAGTGGGACGCGCTTCGCGCGTCCCACCTCTTGGCTTCCAAAAAGCCGTTTAGTTCGTTTAAGGTGCGGGATGAGGGACTCGAACCCCCGACCTTCTCAGTGTAAATGAGTTGCTCTACCAACTGAGCTAATCCCGCAATTGGTACACCTGATAGTACCCTATTTTGCGAAAAATGCAAGGTGCCCTCGCGAGGAATCGAACCTCGATTAAGAGCTTAGAAGTCTCCTGTTCTATCCATTGAACTACAAGGGCAATAAACTTGAGTATACGGATTTAGGGTATTTATTCAAGTAAAATAGATGTAACTGGAAAATAAACCCAGTAAGCGATTTTGCGAAATCGAAAACGGCTTTTACTAAGGTCGAATTCTATGCATACTGGTTGTATGAAGATACTTGCCCCCACAATTCTATTTGAAAATGATGATTTATTGGTAATTAATAAACCAGCAGGCTTGGTCGTGCATCCAGACGGAAAAAGGGAAGGGGAAACATTGGTTGATTGGATTTTAGAAATACATCCAAAAATTACTGGCATCGGCGAACCATTAGTTATGGAATATAAAGGCGAGCAGATTACTATTGATCGTCCAGGAATTGTTCATCGACTGGATCGAGAAACATCGGGCGCGATGATTATTGCAAAGAACCAGAATGCGTATGAATTTTTGAAAAAGCAATTTCAAGAATGCTCAATCCAAAAAGAATATCTAGCGATTGTTTCAGGATGGACAGATGACCGTGGAACAATTAATACTCCAATTGGTCGTCACCCAAAAGATATTCGCGTATGGACAACAGGTCGTGGCGTGCGGGGAAATATTCGTCCTGCAGTTACGCGATATATTGCCCTTAAAAAGTTTGCAGATACAGATGGAAATAAATATACATTGGTACAACTATTTCCAGAAACCGGGCGAACTCACCAACTGCGCGTGCACATGAAATCAATCCAGCGACCAATTATTGGTGATGGGCTGTATGCGCCGAATACTCTCGGGCAGCTTGGGTTCAATAGGGTAGCGCTTCATGCACAGCGTATTACATTTGTTGATTTACAAAACAAAAAACATACCGTTGAAGCACCTATTCCAGGTGACTTTGCGCGATATGTCTTGACTTAGAATTGTTTGTATATTACAATGAACAAAACTTTTATTATGGTAATAAGTGAACAAATAAAAATCGATTTTTTTAGAGAGCTTCAAAAACATCCAAATCCAGAACTTTTATT
>JAYRRJ010000006.1:0-5829 GCA_041910135.1 Candidatus Levyibacteriota bacterium | reverse complement strand
TTGAAAGAGCGACCAACGACTTTCGTAAACAGAAGACTGGGGAGCTCAAAAGCAGATTTCCATGAAATTTATATTTCGGTGAGGGATTTACTAAGAATAAGATTTGGGAATGGCTAAATTCGTTTATAAACCTTTACAAGTTTTGCCTTGTCGACAAAAACACTATAGACTTCCTTATATCTCCCGCGTAATTCTTCTTCGGAAAAACCGAGTCTTACAACATTAAAATATGGAACAATTACGTAATCAGCATCCAGATTTTTATCATAAAGGACTGTTTGTATATTCAACAGATGTGGCATAACCGATGCTGCCAATGGCCCATCGATAGCAACTAATACTCTACCCTTTTCTTGCGATGAAATAAAGTTGGCCGCCTCTTCGATTCCCTGACCCCACCACCCCATTTGAAATAATTTGTGTTGATACACATAGTTGTTTCCACCAATAATTTCATTAAAATAATCCAGATAGTAAGGTGAAACTTTTGACAAAACCAAACAGAGATATATTACAACAAAGCTAATTGAAATCGCTCTTACGTATTTCGCTTTTTTAAGCCCTTCACAAAAAAACTCCAATCCTATACCGCACAGGAGTGAAAAGGGAGCATAGATTTCGATAATGTATCTTACGCCATGCTGTTTAAATGGATAGAAGGTCTGAAGGAATGGAAACAAAAACCAAACCAAGACAACAATCATTATAAATTTCCTTCTCAATAAAACTTTTATGCCTCCTAGTATTCCGAGAACCAACAATACAATAGGAGTTGTAATAAGAAACATAACGACATAGTACGGTTTTGGGACCAAACGCAAGACTCCAAAATAAACCTCGGGAGGAGGGAGTCTAACCGCGTGCACCCACATTTTATTTTGAACTTCCATAAGTTCTCCCAAATGAAAGAACGGCATCGGCCAGAGGGTAAAACAAGTGAGAAATGCTACGAGTATGATCCATGCTATGTTTTTCACATCTGAAATAAAGTTGGGCCTCTCTAATTTTTTCTCCCTAATTAGATTCCGTACAGTTGCGAGCAATAAAAGAAGAGGAATGATAATTATGTTTGACTGTTTTACCAAAATCGAACATCCAAGCAATATACCTGTAAAAATTAAATTCTTTTTTGTGTTTTTTTGTTCAAATTCCAAGAAGAAAAATAGTGTCCCCGTGAAGAAAAGCATCAAAGGACTTTCGAGCGTCCCAATCTGAGACAAGCCAACAAAAAAAGGTATAAGGGCAAAGATTAGACCTGAAGATATTGCGACGTAAGAAGAAAAGTATTTGTATCCAAGAAACACTATAAATAGTACAGAAAGTGAACCCATAAGAGCCGATACGGCTCTTGAGACAGTGTACGAATTATTAAAGATGATCTTACCTTCGACATTTTTACTGTCAAAAATGCTCGCCAAACCGTAGATATACCGCGCCAGCGGAGGATGATCCGACTGTAGATACCAATAGGAGTTTGTAAAATCATGTCTCACTGCTAACTCTATATACCGATGCCCCAATTCAACATATGCCCCTTCATCCCATATTTTTCCCATTTTATTAAGAGTCGCTAATCTAACGGAAAATGCTACTAAAAAAATTAATAAGGCAACTTTCCATCTATTGGGCAAAAAGGAGACGAGGAGACGTGAATTTGATCGATTCTTCAAGGAAGTTCTATCCATGATTAAGCTGATACAATTTTGCCCGCACCAAAAATGAATGAAAGCTCATCATTAATGCATACAGCACTCCGGGAATTCCATCCTTATAACCCTGCCTCATTATGTAATTTTGAATGAATTTACCAAGGGGGAAACAAACGATATGAAAAACCGACGATGAAATACCCTTCTCCATAAGTTCTTCAGCTCTTAGCGTTGAGTATTCGTCAATGTCCGAAACAAATTCTCTAATATTTTGATGGGGTACGTGCAGCAGAGTCTGGCTAAGTTCTCCAACCCTACCTATTACTTTCCATGTTTCATGGACCTTCCCGTGCCATTTGCCATCATCTTTTTTTGCCAATCTTAAAAGTTTAACTTGGCTTAGTTCTCCATGTATCATTTTTTTTCCCCACACATAATCAATTCTCTTTATATAAAATCCGGAAATACCTTTTTTTTCAACAGCTTGAAGAATTTCATCCCTTAATGCTTTTGAAACCAATTCGTCCGAATCAACAAATAGAACCCAACTTGAATGCACATTGTTTAATGCAAAATTCCGCTGATTTGAAAAGTTCCTGTTAAGCTCCCGTACAAATATTTTATTAGTAAACTGTTTTGCTAACTCTACCGTCCTGTCATGCGAGTTGTCATCCACAATTATCAACTCATCGGCAAAATCCAGACACTCAAGGCAATCTACAATTTTACTCTCGTCATTATGAGTTAAAACCACGATGCTAAGAGAACTTTTCATGACTTTATTCTATTTTGATAAAAATCCAATAACTACGGTCTTTCTTTTTTTCCGACTGCAATGAGTGAAATTCCCAATGGCATTTTGTTTACCGGTTCAATTTTCCTTAGGATGGGAACAATAAAGTCAAAAAGCTTCACGTGTGAACTTTTTAACTCGCTGTGTTTACGGGTTAATTTGGTCCGTATGAGCCAGCTGAAAAGCCCAACAATATTGAAATATTCAAGATATTCTACGGTAAATCCCGCGCTCTCCAGCTTTTTCCTCAATTCCTTTTTTTCATACCTTCTAAAATGCCCCAAGCTTTTGTCAAGTTTCGTATAGGCAAATTTCTTTGCAGGAACAAGCAATACCACCCTTCCATCCGCTTTCAAGAGCCGGTTAATATTTGAAAGCGCGATAGTATCTTGTTCGATGTGCTCCAGCACGTTGATGGCATATACTGAAGAGAGCTTATTGATAATTTTTGAAAATTGCTTCGAGATGTCCAATATTTCAACCCTTATATTCTTTTTATCGCTAAATCTGCTTCTCAAGCATTCCACTAAATTTTCGTCGTTATCACTAAGAACCAACTCTTTAAGATTTGTGAAATATTCTGAAATATTCCCTGTCCCCGCCCCAATTTCAAGGGCAGGACTTTCAATGAACTTTTTTATCCTTGATACAATCCAACTATTATAATTGTCAGCACCTTCAAGTATCTCCAATGTTTTTACGCTTTTATACTTTGTCATTTTTTAATTTTCCTTTAATGATAGCAGTATTTGCGGCTACTGCAAACATCGCAATGGGAACAACATGCAAAAATGCTCTATTTATCACGTTGGGAATGTGTTGATGGGGGTCAGGTGAGGTGAACAGAAAAACTCCTGCATATACACATATTTGGAAAATTACGATTCCATAATAAGGGAAATAACGAAAATTCCGCCTGAAAGCAGTGATGTAGATAGCAACCGAAATAATAAATGCAACCCATACAAGGTTCCAATTACCTATATTTAGGAATTCTTTTGCGAATTCTGCGACAATCAGGGGAATTCTTTCTACGTGAATTGCATTTCCGATATATGAGGGAGTTGAAGGAAGCGCCAGCTTGGCTTTAAATAATTGCCACTCCATAAAAGGCAAAAGCCACATCATGAACAAAAGCAAATGCGCATATGACCTTCTCTTGAGAATAAGAAAAAGCAACATTACTTGAATAAAGAGGACAAGCGAAATCCCGTCATCTTTTATAAGGCTTGTTATAATAAGAAACATTTGCAGTAGAATAAGTGTTTTTATATTCTTAGCCTTGCTGTAGAGTGAAAAAAGCATAAGGCTTGCAAAGGCATAGAAGCCTAAGATGATATCCGCTTGCCCGGCCTCAAATCTTCCACTGTGGCGGATTACGTTTTGAATAGACAGTGTGAGAAACGTAAAAAGTAAGGCAATTTTCTTTCCTGTTAGTGATGTAAGCGAATTATAGAAAAGGAGGCCCAATGCAATATAAAAAGCCGGATACAATAAAAGCGCGCTTCTATCATCTACTTTTCCTATGAGCAGATAAAGAAATGTCGACATTAGACTTACCACGACAGGGTATTCCGAAGGGATGTAGGCAAAAGTTGCCGGTGCTACCCCCTTCTCAATAAAAAACATTTTTGCCCTTAATAACCAGCTTGACCATCCATCCCACGCAGTAACCGGACGCATCACAGACTCCAATGCTACGTAGATGATAAGAATGCAGATAGCAGCGATAAGTAGCTTTTCAATAAATGAATTCTTCCCCATAATTTTTGGTTTGGTAAGAGCTATTTTCCCTCGAACTAAACAAGCGAGAACAACTATTACCAATGGTGCAGCAACGAGTCCTAATTGCCATGGGACCCCCAATCTTGAATAAAGATATAGCTGAAGTGAAGATATCCCTGCTCCCAACCCGAAAGCATATGGCAGCATTTCGTAATCGCTCCTCTTTTCAAAGACGTTCATGAATTTAATGAGAGAAAAACCAATTAATGTCATGAGTAGAAGGGACAGCAATGTTACTATGTAATTCATAGCGGTATTACCCTCCCCTCGTCTCCGGCGAGACTTTTGTAAACGTCTTTTGAAGAAAAATTCTTAAGATTCCAATTTGAGGACTGATTCTCATTTTCCAAAGGGTTAGCGCTTTTATATATTAAAAGGTAGTTATAATTTCCTTGCTTTTTCATATTTTCCACTTCTTTTAGGGTTCTGGCAAAATAAAGTTTTCTGGGGTAAAGTTGGTACCGGCAAAAATAAAATGGTTTTGCTCCCGAAGACAGAAAAATTATTTCAGAACGACGAGAAGTTTTTTGTGCGACAAAATTGCAAAAATCATATATTGTTCCGTATACAATTTCCTTTCTCCTTTCATCGGGCAAAAATAAAAGTCGGGAATCTTTTACGAAATTACTGAGATTGTTTGCCATGCGGAAAAAAGATATACCTACCCAGAAAATAATCACAAGAATATAGGAGAAAATAAGAATTTGTTTTGGTTTCATCATTTCCCAACGACCTCCAATTTATGATATCCATATTTGACTTTATCGCCGGTTTTTACAGCAACAACGGTAAGTTTTGCAACACCTTTAAAGCGTGCTACCTTTTTGCTTGACGTGACCCATTTATCCATATCATCATCAAAAAGAACAATGGCGCTGATGCCCGGAGAAACGACAAAAAAGCGGTCATTTGACTGGTAAGACGTAAAATGTAAATTTTTTGCATCCCGCCGAGTGTTTGAATCGTCCGTATCATAAGAGAGAGCATCTATCTCATAGAGTAAGTATTCGGGTAGATAATATCGAGCATGTCTCCAAAAAAATGGGCCGGCTATAATTATTGTCTTTTGAGGAGAGAAATTCTTGTTAATATACGAAATTTTATTTGAGAGTTCGTAATCATTTCTTCTGAGGTCCGAATAATGAAATGAGCTTTGACGATATGCTTTCTTGTAACCTGGGTCTCTATCCTGAAAAAAGACAAACAAATTTACCGCTGCTACCATAGTCACAGCTATAACAAGAAATATATTTTTTCTAAATAGCCGAGGCATCGCATAAGATATCGCGACGAGTAAAAAAATGAGATACCCAGACTGGTATCCTACATGTTCTGTCCGTATGAATAAGTTGAACATAAGAATAGGCAATACCCAAACGCAAATGAAAGTAACATGCGCCACAGGAAAACGCTTTGTTTTTATTGAAGATATTGACACCAATTTCCTTACCAAATAAATAACAAGAAAGAATGGGCCAACGGTAAGGGTCAAATAGAGACCACTCAATAATTCAAATTTTTTGGTAAGGAATCTTGTCAAAGACGGTAAGGGAATTGCATCTGTTGCAGCTTTTGAAGATATTTCAAAATATTTTTGCACTC
>JAYRRJ010000005.1:0-14279 GCA_041910135.1 Candidatus Levyibacteriota bacterium | reverse complement strand
ATAAGGGGTCGATTCCAAGGTATGTATATATTTCACTGGGCACGGAAAGTTTTTTTAGCGCGGAGGCTACATTTGGTGCATTTCCTCCAATGGCAAAACTTTTTATATCAATTGGGACTTTGTCTCCGAGCTCAAAAGTGACCCTGCCGTTGTCGATGGTCATATGGGGATTATTTTCAAAAGAAATTATTGTATCAAAAAGCGAGGAACCGACTACCAGCACATTCATACCAACATTGTAGTATATATTACCAAAAGAGAAAAGCGCATTTTCCCTGTTGTAAACTTGTGTATTATTTTACTATAATACTAATGTATAACATTCCAATTTATTTTCTCAGCTTCAGACTATGGAGATTTTCCTGAGGCTGAAACAAAGAGTGTATATACGACCAACATTTTCTGCCCACGGTTGGAATTTATTGAAAAACAATCGGGGGGCTTATGTCATTTTTTAAGTTTCTTTTTTACGTACTTCTATATATTCTTATTAAAATTGGAGACATAGTGTATTCTGTTCTCTCAACTCTTCTCCGCTCATTTTTATATCCTCTCACGGTTCTTGTAAAACTTTTTGCACAGCTTCCAAGCTTCACAAAAAGGAGCTTCTTTTCAAGGAAAAAAATTCCGTCAAGGACAAAAAATACTATAAGACCTAATCGTAAGACTTCTTTCGAATTATTTTCGAAATACGTCTCTCATGAGATAAAATTCTTTTCTGCTATTACCAATTTTTTGAAGATGATTTTTGTAGGGAGCTTGAAAGAGCTTGTTTCTTTCTTCCGTTTTGTAATGGCCCTTTTTCTCTTCCCTTGGAGGGTGGTATCGAAAAGGAAACATAAAAGGAAATATAGGAAGCAATCAAGAGAAGTGGTTGTTGTAGCAAGAACCACTTTTTTATACAAAACCAAATATATTGCGTATGGAGCGCTTTTTGCCTTCGTCTTCTTTTTCTTGCCCGCTTCATTTTTCATTTTTATTTCAGATCTTCCTAAGTTATCCAATTTATCAGTAAATTACATTCCGAAATCGACAAAAATACTTGATAGGAATGGAAATCTACTGTTTGAAATTTATGCAAATCAAAACCGCACCATTGTCCCGCTCAAAGCAATCCCAAAAAAATTACAAGAGGCAACAATCGCAATTGAAGATAAAGACTTCTATAAACACGGAGGATTTGACATAAAGGGAATAGCTCGCGCCTTGTATGTTGATATAACAAAAAAAGACCTACAGGGAGGGTCTACAATAACCCAACAACTCATAAAATCGGCACTTCTTACTCCGGAGCCTACAATAACCCGAAAAGTGAGAGAATTGGTTTTAGCGTTTTGGGCCGAGAGAAAGTACACAAAAAGCCAAATACTTGAGCTGTATTTTAATTACGTGCCGTATGGAGGGACGGCATGGGGAGTTGAGGCAGCAAGCAATATCTATTTTGGGAAAGACGCGTCGAGCCTCTCTCTTTCAGAGAGCGCTTATTTGGCTGGACTCCCACAAGCGCCGAGCCAATACTCGCCCTTTGCAGGTGACGGGAGCCAAGGGAAAAGAAGGCAAAAAGAAGTGTTAAACGCGATGGTCGAGCAAGGGTATATAACCCGGGAACAGGCAAAACAAGCATATGCGGAAAAGCTTATATTCCAGTCTTCACATGTTCCAATCCAAGCACCTCACTTCGTAATGTACGTAAAAGACTTGTTGGTGAGAAAATACGGGCTTTTTGAGGTAGAACGAGGGGGGCTTAAGGTTACCACGTCTCTGGATATCGATACACAGAAAATGGCGGAAAAAATTGTATCAGATGAAATTGATAAAGATGGATATTTGGGAATAGGGAATGGAGCGGCTCTTGTAACCAATCCCAGAAATGGAGACATACTGGCAATGGTAGGAAGCCGCGATTACTTTGACTCGGACCACGATGGGAATGTGAATATTACCACTTCTCTTCGGCAGCCGGGTTCGACAATAAAATTAATTACCTACACACTTGCCCTTTCGAAGGGAATGACGGAAGCAACAATACTTGACGACACTCCTCTTACTATTTCATATCCCGGTTCTCCCTCATATACTCCGGTGAATTATGACGGTAGGTTTCATGGAAAAGTGCCCCTACGTATCGCTTTTGCCAATTCTTTCAATATTCCGGCCGTAAGAGTTGCCCAAAAACTTGGAGTAGATGAATTGGTAGCATTTGGGAAAAAGATGGGAATTTCATCGTGGGGTTCATCGGATAATTATGGTTTGTCTATTACTCTCGGTGCGGCAGAAGTTTCTATGGTTGATTTGGCTACTGCCTATGGAACAATTGCAAATGAAGGCTCAAAAGTGGCCCTTAACCCTATTCTGCAAATATCCGATGCTGAAGGAAAAGTCCTCGAACAAAAAAACCCCGTTCCCGAGGCTGTCGTTTCTCCGGGCGTTGCTTTTATCGTCTCTGACATACTGGCAGACAACAAGGCAAGAAGCATCGAATTTGGGACAACCTCGCCTTTGTTGATTAGCAATCAGCGCGTGTCGGTTAAGACAGGAACTACCGATAACAAGCGTGACAATTGGACAATTGGGTATACGCCGGATGTTTTGGTCGCAACCTGGGTAGGAAATAATGATAATACCCCTCTCTCGCAAGCCTTGGCCTCCGGAATTACCGGTGCTGCTCCTATGTGGAATAGAATTATGACAAACATGCTACAAGGGAGCGATTCCTCTACCCCACAGGTGCCGGAAGAGGTAATTTCACGACAATGCTTCGGTTATACCGCATACTTTATCCGAGGGACCGATGCGAAGGCTCCGTGCAGGGTATTTGCGCCAACACCAACCCCACAACAACAATAATATCGTACAATTTATTCTATGCGAATCGTAAATCCTATTGCCGTTATGGGTGAAGATGCCGCTTGTGAATATCTCAAAAAGAAAGGGTACGCTATTCTTGAGAGAAATTTTAGAAAAAGTTACGGAGAAATAGACATCATTGCTCGCTTAAGAGATGTGCTCGTGTTTGTCGAAGTGAAAACCAGGACAAATACAGCGTACGGCACCCCCTTTGATGCAATAGCCCCACACAAGGTGCAGCAGATTGTAAAAGGGGCGAGGTATTATAAATATATATTGCATCCCCAGCTGCCTGACAATATGAGAATTGATGCCATTGGGGTGATCATAGCTAAGGGTAACGTTCAGTCAGTTGAACACATCGAGAATGTTACGGGATTTTAGATGCCAAGCGTCTTTAATACCAAAGCTAGTGCATCATGCTGGTTTAGTTGAAAAGTATTAACAATAAGGTCATAATATTTTTTGTCCCAATATACCCATGCGGGGTCGCTATTTGCGTATAGTCTTCTCCATTTTGTGAGATTTTGATTGTCGCGCTCTTTCAACTCAAACTTTGCCTCTTCTACCGCCATTCCGTCTCTATTGACTAACCTGTCTATTCTCACATCTGCCTTGTCGTTCCCTTCTTCGTCTTCGCATACCACAAATACCTTAAAAACACCCTCTATTCCCTGAGCATCAAATCCCGCCAGATGACTTTGTATAATTCGATGATTCTCCTCAATTAACAGTTTTTTTATCTTTTCTTCATATTCAATGTCAAATGAGTCGGACCGATCTTTTGCGAAGCCATGGTCGTTTGTGATTGAGCGGAATATTTTCCCCCCATCAAGTACTTCCCATCCCAGATCCCCCCCAAGATGCATTGCAAGCGTTGTTGCGCCACTTCCTATTCTTCCGGAAATTGTGATATTTCGAATATGTCCTAAATCTTTGGAACTCATACAAGCCGTTACTGTTGGGGGGCAGACTGAACCTTTTTACCTAAAATTATGGTTTCCTCAACGAGTCTATTTGAGTAACCGTACTCGTTATCATACCATGCGATAACCTTAACCATATTTCCTCCCACAACTTGCGTGAGGGAAAGATCGGCAATTGAGGAATGAGAGTCTCCGACTATATCACTTGAAACAATTGGATCTGTTGTTACGTTAAAGATTCCCTTCCATCGGGGGTTTTCGGCTGCCTGTTTAAGCGCGCCATTGACCTCTTCAACCGTGGTGTCTCTTTTAAGTAAAAATGTGAAGTCAGACAAAGATCCGACAGAAGTAGGAACCCGAATCGCCAGGCCATTAAAGATACCTTCAAGTGACGGAATAGTTTTTGCAGCGGCAATTGTTGCGCCGGATGAGGTGGGAATAATATTTTGTGCGGCAGCCCGGGCGCGCCTATAGTCCTTGTGGCCCCCATCCTGGATACTTTGGTCAGAAGTGTAGGAATGAATGGTTGTCATCATTGCTTTTTGTATGCCAAAAGTCTCTTCGATAATAGCAGCCACCGGTGCGATGCAATTTGTGGTGCAGGACGCGTTACTGACAATATTCTCCAATTTCTCTCCTTCGGTATCATTTAGGTTGACTCCCAAAACATATGTTGCTCCACTCCCCTCATCCTTAAAAGGCGCCGAGAGCATCACGGCCTTGGCTCCGGAATCCAAGTGTGGCTGAATTTTTTCTTGTGTAGTAAATGCACCCGTCGACTCAATGACGACATCCACATTTAACTCACGCCAGGGAAGCTTTGTGGGGTCCTTTTCCGAATAAAACGGAACGACCTTATCATCGACAACAATGGCTCCTATTGCCGGAAGAGATGTTTTTGTTTCTACCTCCTCAGGCTTCTGAATAAAAAGAGAATGGTGCATAAGCGGTCCATAGTTGGTATCGTATTTTAAAAGATACATCCACCCCTTCATGTCGGTTGAGGAGCCTGCATTTATTGCAACGACCTCAATTTGGTCGGAAAATTTTTCTATTATGATTCGGTGAGCGACTCGTCCAATTCGCCCATATCCGTTTATTGCAACTCTTACCATATATTTAAAGCATAGAAGAAATGCGGATATAATTCAAGGGTATAAAGGAAGTGTTGAGTTTGTGCTCAATATCCGATATAATGAGAACCTATGACAGAGCTTTTGACAAAAAACAATAAAAAGAAAGGGAACAAGAAGCACGGATTTTTGGGAAGACTTAAGAGCTTGGGTGGGAAAAAAGTAATCAAAAGACGGAGACAAAAAGGTAGAAAAAAGGTGTAATGTTGCCTAAAAGCCATAGATTTTCCTTTAAAAAGGGCGCTCCACGGCGCATTTATTCTACTCCACTTTTTGTAATTCGTTATGATGTGTCTGATGGTTCCGGATTGCACGCAGCAGTTGTTGTAGGAAAGAAGGTAGATAAAAGGGCAGTCGTAAGGAATAAGGTTAAAAGAAGCATAGTGCAGGCGGTAAAAACATTGTTGCCGGAAGAAAAAAATGTAAACATTGTTTTCTTTGCAAAAAAACAAATAACAGATGTTCAAAAAGAAAATCTCTATATTGAATTAAAAAATGCCCTTAATACAAT
Source organism: Candidatus Levyibacteriota bacterium (assembly GCA_041910135.1). Taxonomy (GTDB): domain Bacteria; phylum Patescibacteriota; class Microgenomatia; order Levybacterales; family GWA1-39-11; genus JAUSNA01. The sequence continues at coordinate 8,862 of JAYRRJ010000005.1, read as the reverse complement.
CCAAATAATTTCATGAACATCGGAAATCTTTTCACCATTCTTCTCACGCAGCCTATCGCCAATTTGCTTGTAGCCTGTTTTCAGGTGCTACATTTTCTTCATGTACCGTTTGCTCTTGGGTTCTCCATAATTGCACTCACATTCATTATCCGCCTTGTCCTTTATCCCTTTACCGCATCGCAAATAAAAACCAGCAAGAAAATGCAAGATATGGCTCCTCACATCTCGCGCCTCAAGGAAAAGCATAAAGACGATAAGAAAAAACAACAGGAAGAAATGATGAAGCTCTATTCCGAATTCGGAGTAAATCCTGCCGCGGGTTGTCTCCCTGTAATCATTCAAATCCCTATTATTTGGAGTTTGTATCATGTACTTAATATTGCAGTCAACATTAATTCAACGGCAAAACTGAAAGAGATAAATCATCTTATGTATTCGGATGGGCTGCGTCTCAATTCTCTTTGGCAAACTACTTTCTTCGGTATTCCTCTCTCCCAGTCACCCGCACAGCTTATGGGTCATAGTCCTGCAATTATTATAGTGCCAATAATAACCGGCGTTCTTCAGCTCATTTTCTCTAAAATGATGGCGCCCGAGACACCTCAGGCAAAAGGCAAGCAAGATGATTTCCAGGCAACATTTGCAAAGCAATCTCTCTTTATCTTTCCCGTTATGATTGCATTCTTTTCATACCGTCTCCCGTTCGGACTGTCTTTGTACTGGAATGCGTTCACGATTTTTGGTATACTTCAGCAGTACTTTTTGGTAGGGCTTGGTGGACTGAAGCAATGGTCGACCTTTGCACAAAAAATTTATGGAAAATCAAAGTGAGTTGGTAAAAAAAGAAATCGAAGCATTGCTCAAGCAAATCGGTGTTAAGTCGGAGGTAGAACTTGAAGAAAGCGAAAACGGTTTTACTGCGGTTTTAGATGCGGGAGAGGATAACGCACTTCTTATCGGTAAACACGGAAATACTCTCGCAGCACTCGAATTGGTTGTTACTCTCATAACAACAAACAAACTGGGGGAATTTAAAAGAGTAACGCTTGAGATCGGGAGTTATCGTGAGGAGCGTGAACAATATCTTCGTGAGCTCGTCGATAAGTTGAAAAGCGAAGTTATTGATTCGGGCTACGAAAAGCCGGTAAGAGGGCTGAAACCGTGGGAAAGACGATTTGTTCATATGTACCTTCAAGAAGACAGCGAAGTAATGACAGAGTCTATTGGAGAAGACCGCGACCGTACGCTAGTTATTAAAAAGAAGTGAAACGCTTCGAGAAATTCCTTTTTTCCCTTTTTGTTTTATCCATTCCCTTGCAATTAGGAAAGCATTTTTGGCCCCCTTTTGCCTTCGTAAACGGGATTCGTGTTGATTATCTTTCTCCGACGTTGTATCTTAGTGATGCACTTTTTTTGTTACTGTTTTTGTGTTCGCTTCCCCGACTATTTGGTCCCCTTGTAAGGGAGATAAAAAAACCCTTCATACTTCTGACTCTTTTGACGCTATTCATTTCGGCTTTTTTTGCCCGGGATAGCATGCTCTCTTTTCTGGGTGTTTTGAAATTTTCTGAGTTTTTCTATTTGGCGTTTTATATCAGTAAAACAATTAAAAAAGACGATAGGGGAAAATTGGTTTTGTTGTTTGCGGTTGGGGCACTGATTGAGACAGGAATCATTTCAACGCAATTTTTTATGCAGCATTCAATTGGAGGAATATTGTATTTTTTAGGAGAACGGACGTTTTCAGTTTCAACACCGGCAATTGCAACATTTCAAATAAATGGCTCACAAATTTTAAGGGGATACGGCACATTTCCTCATCCAAATGTTGCCGCATTCTACCTTTTTGTCGGCTTCGTCTTTCTTCTTGTACAGTCAATAAAAGAACGATTTTTAAGAATTCTAAAAATATTGGTATTGGGGGCTGTTTTTATTGGTATTGTTTTAACTTTTTCACGGATAATTATCCTCCTTGCCATTTCCTCAGTGGTCATAGAGACAATCGTTGTAAATCGAAGCAAAAAAGGGAAAAAGGCTCTTGTGTCGGTGGGACTGGTCGTTTCGTTAATGTTGGTTGGTTTTCTACTGCTCCCTCGGTTTTTGAATGGCTTGGTTAGGGATTGGTTACTAAGGGCACAGTTATTAGGAATCTTTTTTCAGATTTTCCTTAACCATTTTTTAATAGGTACCGGCTTTAATAACTACTTTTTTTATGAAAGCTCTCTTCAAAAAACAGTGAGTCCCATACTTTTGCAACCGGTACATAACATATATCTTTTATGGATAGTACAAACAGGGCTTTTTGGCGCAATACTTCTAATTGCTTTTCTAAAAAAGCTTTTTGTACGCGTAAAAAGCTTATGGAGAAATATCGGCAAAAAAAACTCAATCACCCGTCAGGTTTTTATTTTGGTTGCCTCATGCCTTATGATAGGTTTGTTTGACCACTATCTTTTGACGCTTCAGCAAGGTCAATTACTTATCTCCATTATTTTGGGTTTTGCTTTTATCCGAGAAAAAAACTAATGCGGGGTTGGGGTTGGTTCTTGCGGCTGTGGGCATGTCACACAATATGAATCTCCAGTCGCGTCTTTTACAATCACGGCATCCTTTTCTTCTACATTGTCAGTTTGCCCTGGTTTTGCCAACGCTTGGGTATTCTTGTCGATAAAGACTTTTGTCATACCGGGGTCGACTTGGCGAGGAATAGTGCCCTTTATAAAATATTCATAGCGAGTGGGGCAAACATAGGGAGACCCCGCGGGTTCCGGGAGTAATCCGGAGGTGGCGCAGACCGTTGCTCCTACAACATTATCAGGCTTACTCATTTGCTCGGGAGGTTTGTTCTTGATGAGATTAAGCATTATCTGATGCCAGATAGGGGCTGCTCCCGTTATTCCCGAAACTACGCCCTGAAGCGGTTTGTTATTATTGTTGCCTACCCATGTAGCCACAACATACGAAGGTGTGTATCCGATAGTCCAGTTGTCCCGATAGTCATTCGTCGTACCCGTTTTGACCGACACATTAAAGCCTTTTATGTAGAGGGGCGAATTGCTTCCGAACTCAGCACTTCTTGCTCCATTGTCAGCCAAAATATTTGAAATTATGTAGGCAACACCGTCAGGAAGGACCTTCTTGCCCAAGAGGGGACTTTCAACCGGCTTATATTGTTGCAGTACCTTTCCCTTCGAGTCGGTAACTTTGAGGATTGGATGCAAATTTATTTTGTATCCCGAATTTGCAAAAACTCCGTAGGCTTGTACCATTTCGACCATCGTTACCTCCCCTCCCCCAAGCGTCAACGAAAGACCATAGCGGTCGGGGTCGGTGAAAGAATTAATGCCCATTGCGCTTGCGGTTGCAATCATTGCTTCCAATCCGTTCAACTTAAGCATCTTGACTGCCGGAATATTGAAAGAATTGGCGAGTGAATACCTCATTTGTTGTACTCCATGGAACTTGAAATCGTAATTAAGCGGACAGTATGGTGCACCGCTTGGATTGGGGAAGCAGGTCTTTTGGTCAACAAAGGGAGTAGCGGCAGTGTACCCTTTTATTAGCCCGGTTGCATAATTGATGGGTTTTATTGATGAGCCGGGTTGTCGTTTCGAAATGGCGACATTAACATTTCCGTCTTTCTCAGTGTCAAAATAATTTCGGCTCCCGACCATAGCCAGTATCTCCCCGGTTCCCGGGCGCGTAACCATTGATGCAGCATTGTACCAATTGCCTTTTGCAAGCGTTGCTTCTTCCGTAGCAATTGCGTCTTCTGCAATTTTTTGGGCATCAAGGTCTAAAGAAGTTACGACAGACAATCCACCCTGCTCTACCATCTTCTCTCCATATTCTTGTACGAGCAAATCCTTTATAAAAAATACAAAATGCGGTGCGGTAATGGTGTCTTTTATCTCATTAAACTTCAACTCCTCAGCTCCCGCCTCTTCTTGTTGTTTTTCCGTAATATATCCCGATTCGCGCATCGCAGAAAGAACCTGTAGTTGTCTTTTTTTCCCGTCCTCTGGATGAGAACCAAAAGGAGAGTAAACGCTTGGTGCCTGCGGGAGACCGGCCAAAAATGCACTCTCGGCAAGGCTCAAACGCGAAACATCTTTGCCAAAATAAATCTGACTCGCGGCCTCTACTCCCCATGCCGTTCCTCCGTAAGAAACTTGGTTAAGATACATCTCAAGTATCCTATCTTTTGAATAAATCGACTCAACGATAAATGAGAGGATGACCTCTTTTATTTTACGGGTGATGGTTCTATCCAATGTTAAAAGTGAATTTCGCACTAACTGTTGGGTAATGGTCGAGCCTCCCTGTACGGATTTATGGAAAAATGTTACATAAGCTGCTCTTATGATTCCCCGTATATCAATTGCCCCGTGTTTATAAAAGTTCTTGTCTTCAATAGAAATGGTTGCCTCCTGGAGATACTTGGGAACTTTGCCGAGAGGAACAAAAGTTTGATTTTTGCTGGCATAAATTGTGTATAAGAGGGTCCCGTTTTTTGCAAAGATTTTACTTGACTGCGGAAAATTATTGCTTCCTATAATAGTCGCCTTTGGAACATCCTTTAAAACTATGACAACCGCGACAGAGACTGCAATAACTGGAATTGCAAGAAGAATATACCCAAAAAGCAAAATTTTGCTTCGGTATAAAAACGAAAGTTTTTTTAGCATTTTTAACAGCAACCGAAATGGATTGAGGGTTTTTTTCCCTTTCATTTGACTTTTTGAATACTTTTTTTTCGTAAACATGATTGTATCACACCGCTTTTCTTATTTTTGCACGGTCGCTTTTTGCAACTCAAGTTTTGTCACAAAATCATGAATTATCGTGTTTTTTTCTTCTAAGAAATTCTTCCCATAAGAATCGGCCTGCGTATCAACAGGAATATATCCTTCGGGGTAATCGAAAGTTGTCGTTACCTCATATGGCAACGTTCCCGGTTGTTTTATGTAAGTTAATGAATAGTTTGCAATGGTTGATAGTTGTTTGCCGGCACCATTTACGTAATCAATCCCAATGCTCGTAGTCTGACCCAGTTTCGCAGTCGCAATTAAAGCAAAATAGGTAATGCCTCCGTTGGTGTATTGTTCTGTCTCAAGACCGCTGGGTGCCTTGAAATTTTTTGCTTCATACACTTTGAAATCCGTAATCGCCGGCGTTGTATTTTGCTTCACATTATTTATTAAGACCTGTGTAAGGTTGCTTCCCGAAGGGACTGCGAATTTAACATACACTTTGTAATCATCTGTTTTACTTGTATTGGTAAGTAGCAAGCGTGTCTTTGAAACGACTCTCCCCTGTTCAAGCATCGCCTCATAGGCAACTTTCCTACTGATTTTTGAATTGACCTTGTTAACCCCAATATTTGCCTCATTGATATAAAGAAAATCCGTTATAGTTTTTGGGTCCGCTGAAGGTTTGAACGAGTACTCCCCTGCATAATTATTTGCTGAAAATATTTTTTGAATAGAATTATTGCTATATGAAATAAGTATATCTTTTTGCTCCAAAAGATCAGGAAGAAGCTTTGCTATTGACAGATAAAATTTGGGGTCGGTGGAAAGCTTTAGCGTTAATTGGTTAAAAACACTATTGAGAACGTCTTTTTTTTGTGTCGAGCCGGGAAAGAAGTTGTCTTTTATTGTGCTTTGGAGGAAGTCTGACACATTGTCCGATGTAACTGTGATGTTGTAATTTGACAGCTGCACCGGGCCTGAAATCTTCAATATCTCTTTCAGTACCCGTAGGTCAATTGCGATAACACCGTTTGGCTGCTTACCGCTTTCAAGATTGTAGATAAAAGCGGCAGTGCTTGCCGTCTCTTGATAGTTAAGATAAAAATTGCTGTCGCGAAGATAGAGATGCGGTTGTAGGTAGCGCCTTACGATAAAGGGAGGTTCTACATGATTTTTTAACTGGCCATCAAGCTCATACACATCCTGTATGACTAAATTTTCTACTTTTGCCTTTTTTATTGTCAGGTCCCCTATCGAACCGATAAACCCCCCGGTAGGTCTCAACTCCTCATCATTTTGGAATAACAGCAGATAATTTCGTTCCTCATCAAACCCTAAAATATATGGTAGAACGCTTGAGAAGCTTAACAACTTCGAATAGGTAGGTTTAAGTTGTTCTCGTAACGTCTTGTTATTAGTTTCCATAATAAGCCGTTGCCCCTCCTGATAGAGATACGAGAGATTTGCAAGAGTCGTGTTGAGAGTTTCTAAATCGATTCCGTTTTTTCTAAAGACTGCTGATGCGTCTCCTGCGAGACTTGAAAGCCTAATCGAGCGTCCGAGCAGAAAATACTTCTCCTCCACTACTCCGTTCTTGTCTACCAGAGCCAGCACATCAAAAAAAAGTGCAGCGGACGGTTTTATAAACGATAAAAACATTTCGGATACTCGCGCATTTTGAGAAACACTATTGAAATCATTTTTTTTCAACGAATCGATGGAATTTTTGAAAAACAAAAGGCAAAGTCCCAGAAAAAGTGTATTCATAAAAATAAAAATAAATCCTCCGAAAAACAGTGATGAAAAAACAAAAGAGAGGTGAACTTTTTTAACCGGCATTTTAGATTTCTTTTTGCCGTTGTTACTAGAATGCGTTTTTTGCAAAAGAATGTCTCTATGTTCCAAAAGGAATAAATATCCCTTTTCAAATCCTGCAAAAAAAGTGTCGATGTAAGAGCAATCAATTCTCAATATTTGTTTAACAAGTTCCTCAATATTTTGACGGGAGATGCCGGTCGGCGGTTTATGTGTTTCGGAGAATGAAATCTTTATCTCGCTATCCACTCTTCCGATAAGATGCGTAGTTTCCAAAATAGTGTGTGGATGGTTATAAAAAAGAAAATAGCATTTTTCGTTTTTGAAATTTCCAAAAAGAAGTCTTGCAACGCCCGTTAAAAAATCGTTACTCATAATTCCATAAACGGGGAACGCTTCGTTTCCTGAAAGGTGTATTTCACTTTTTGCAATCGCGTTCTCAATAATTTTCGAAAGGTCCCCTCTCCCTTCTAATTTTTTTTGACTTATTACTTCTCCCAATATCGCAAAGGATGCGAATTGGTAATCTCTATAATCCTTAATTGTATCTAGGCTTTTTTCCGAGGTGTCGACATCAAGGAGAAACAAAACTTTCGCCTTGTCAAGAAGGACTTTGGTTAAAAGTGGTTCGATATGCTCTTTTGTTGTGTCGGCCGAAGGCAGAAGTAGAGCATAATCTAGAGTTTCCTGAAGCTTTGGAAGAAGAGCAAGGCTCTTAAAATCAAGAAAGTAAATTTTATGGTCTTTCTCAAGGAAAGACGGCTTCTTTTGGGAAAGAATAATTAATCGAAATTTACTCGCAAACTCGTCAACGAGAAGTTGAAGAATAGGTTCATTTTCACCGAATATGGCAAGTAACGGTAATTCTTTGTCGCCTTCTTCAATATCGAGCAGTTTTGGCATACCTTTTATTGTAGTAGAAGTAATTAGTATTTGTCGAGCATTTGAGGCTTATTGCGGTAAATCGATTAGACAAAAGCTATTGTATACTGCGGTAGCTCGAGTTAAATTTTGAAGTCAAGAGCATCGTTTACGAGTTTGTCGGCTACTTTGTTTTGTTCCCGTGGAATCTGGGAATAAATAATTTGAGCTGAAAGTTGTGACTCAAGACCTTTTGCGGTAATAAAAAGCTCCTTCATATCCGGGTGTTTCACCTTAAATTTGCCACTCATCTGAGATGCTATAAGAAGCGAGTCGAGTTTAAAATGGATAGCGTTAATGTTGGGGTAATGCTCTATCATCCATCGCAGAGCATTGATTACAGATGAGTATTCTGCAACATTATTGGTGGTTACACCGAGCCTTTCCCCTTCCGAGTAAAGGAGTTCGCCATTGTCATCAAAAATAGCAAATCCGTATGCTGCCTGTCCCGGATTTCCCCTCGATCCTCCATCCCCAAAAATTGTAACGTTCTGTATGTTTTTCAAGTTTCGTTTTTAGTATTTTTCGACGGTCGAAATGCTAAAGCTTGATGTATCAAGCTTTTTTGTCTTTCATAAAATACCACAGCATAATGACAAAAACCAGCAGCTCACAAATACCCGTAGTGATAGCCGCGGCAAAATAAGTAAAGCGGGGGATAAAGAGAATGTTAAGAAAAATGTTCAACAGTAAAGCCCCTCCATAAAGGGGAACAAGAAACCGAATTTTGTTTCTGATAAGAAAATTCCATTGCAAAAGACTCGTTAAGAAGAAGAAGGGGAGTGAAAGAGAGAGAAGTTGTAGTGGGATAACGGATTTCGCAAATTCGGGTTTTAATATTGTTATAAGTGGGGATAGGAAAAATGACAGAATAGTAATGGAAACCGAAACAAAAACGAAAAGAGCAGAGTAGCGTTTAAAGATTGCATAATAATTGTTCCGGTTTTTGCTTTCCGCGAGAAGTAATGGATAAACACTGTTTGATAGAAATGTTGGAACTGCAAGAAGAAATTCAAAAAACTTATAAGAGATTCCGTATACCCCTACATCGAAATTCGGTTTAAAAATCGAGAGTAAAAACATGTCTGCTTTTGCATACAAAAGATTAAAAAACAACATAGCGCCAAGAGGAAGAGAAAGAATAAAAAGCCTTTTTGAAAAAGACTTAAAATCGTGAGTTATAGAAAAGCGAATAGAGTACTTTCTTTTTATTGCCCAAAATAAGAGACTCACAAGAATTGCTCCTGATGCGATATAAGAAAAAAGGAGCAGGTTTAGGTCGTGGCGAAATGATGCAAAGACAATAAGGATAAGCAGCACAAGGGATGAAATAACGGAAGGAATTAAAGAGACATGATAGGAAAGTTTTTTT
>JAYRRJ010000004.1:0-3498 GCA_041910135.1 Candidatus Levyibacteriota bacterium | reverse complement strand
TGTCGGGATAGTTTTTGCGAATGAGGAAAAAACCGCCGCTTCGGAAGCATCGGATATCGTACTTTTGGGAGGGAACTTTTCTTCCGTTCTCTACTCGCTTCTCAGCGCACGGCGAACAATATCAATTGCAAAACAGAGTATTGTGGCCGGAATCGGGATGAGTGTGGTTTGTATGATACTCGCATCATTCGGACTCATTTCGCCCATTCTCGGCGCTATGATTCAGGAAGCAATTGATGTAGCGGTCATTCTCAACGCTCTTCGTGCAAGCAAGAGCTAGCAGGGTGTAATATAGAACTGTGATTTCTCCCTTGTTCTTTATCCGGAAAAAGCACATTCCCATTCTTTTGGCGATTTCCATTTGTCTTGTTTTCTTTGCAGCCTACAGTACACTCTCCATAGTGCGGCATATCCATTATGAATCGTATGGTTTTGATTTAGGGATAAATGACCAGACGGTATGGCGCTATAGCAGGTTTGAGGCGCCATTAACAACAATAGACCCATACCCCGACAGAACAAAACTTGCTACCCACGTCGAACTTGTTTATGCCCTCGTCTCACCTGCATATTGGATTTGGCCGGCCAGAAAAATGCTGTTATTGGTTTCTGCCTTTGCAGTTTGCTCGGGGGGACTTGCTGCATTTCTCCTCGCAAAACATCGCTTGAAAAATACGTTTATTAGCTTTTCAGTAATGTTTTCATATCTTATGTTTTATGGACTGCAAAACGCCATTTGGTTCGACGTGCACAGTTCAAACTTTGCAGCCGCATTTCTTATGTGGTTCATTTATTTTCTTGATGCAAAAAAAACAAGAGGAGCAATCCTTTTTTTCTTTCTTGCAATAACTGCTAAAGAAAATATTGCCCTTTACACTTTGGTTCTTTCCTTGCTCTATTTAATTAGAAGACGTACAAAAATTATTGTTTTTTTTATCACCGCCTCGGTATTGTATCTATTTTTTATATATTTTATTTACTTCCCCCACATCATAAATCTACCCTATCTCTATCAGAACAAATCGGGAATACTCTCAAATCTTAATCCTTATTATTTAATAAATACTCGTGAAAAAATTGTTACTATATTTTATTCATTCGCATCTTATGGGTTTCTTCCGCTTCTAAATCCTTTAACCCTTCCTTTGATTTTTGCTCACTTTACTACTTTTTTCGTTATCGCCTCCGACCTTCCGGGAGCACAGGGACTCTATGGACATTACAGGGTAACTCTTGCTCCCCTATTTGTCTGGTCAACCATCGTTACTCTTGGAACATTCCGTTTTTTGAACAATAAGTACGTAGCTCTCTATCTTCTCTTCTGCAGTATTCTTCTTCAATATTTTCTTCATCTTCCTCTTTCTTACCTGTCAAAAGAGTGGTTTTGGAAAAAAACCGTCGCAGAAACATATATCAACACACTTATTGAAAAGTATCTCCCACCTGACGCATCTGTAGCGTCTCAGAACAATATAACTCCGCATATTTCTCATAGAGACAAAATATATACCCTTTACTATGACAAAAAAGATTTTTCGTCAAACTCGCCCTGTGGTAGCCCAAAATGTGACTGGTTCCGTTGGTTTTCAAGTCCCGAGTTTCTTATCGTTGATGTCTCCGAAAATTGGGACGCAAGGCATCTACTTATCGACAGACCCGTTTTTCTAAAAGCGCTTTCCAATATGGAAAGAGCTGATGTTATACGCATTTACAAGCAAGTCGGCACGGCAAAACTGTATAAAATTATAAAATCTCAGTAAAGTTAAATGCTATAATGTTTTTACGATGAAGAGTTATTGGTTTCGGGCAAAAAGATACGGTTGGGGATGGTATCCTTCCACATGGCAGGGATGGACGGTCATATTACTTTATGTAGCAATTCTTCTCTTTTTATTTCTTACTCTTGACTCACAGCTTCGTTCTCCAGTTGAGACGGTGAAACAATTTTTCCCTATTGAACTGATTTTAACAACTATTCTTGTTTTAATTTGCTACTTAAAGGGCGAAAGGCCGACATGGAGATGGGGAGATAAAAAGAAATCATCAAGATAATCTAAATTTTTTGCGAAATAAATCCAGGTTAAAAATTGTTAACTTTTCCTCAATACTATTTATCTCAAAAACAGGCACTTTTTTGGGTATTTTTGATAGTGAACTTTTTAACGGTATTTCTACCGTCGGTACTTTAAAATACTTACTTCTCACAAATACATTTTATGTTCCATCTGTCAATTATCCTTATAAAATTTGTAAGAATAAAACAATAATCAAGCAGCAGAAGGACTCCTTAATAAAGGGGTAAAATCGTATATGGTTTTATTCGGGGCAAAAGAATTTCCTGCAACGATAGCGCTATCACTATCAATTCCTAACATGTCACGAAATCTCCACTCCATATAGACTGCCTGATTAGCCATATCCTGTTTTGCATCGAGTGCTTTTTTTTGAAAAAACAATTCCGTTTGCTGGCTGCTATCGATACCGAACCTGGAGAACAGCCTCCAAAAATCCGAGGGAGATGCCGTAACAAGCTGCAAACCGAAAGAACGATCTCCGATAATGTCCATGGGGGAGCTTTTGTCTTCTAAACCTAGTCGTTGCACTTGAAGGTTCAGATGCCAATCAGCTATTTCCCTACTCACCTCCTGCCGTATTCCTGCAATATCATCCTTGTTCGCCATAAGCTTAAAAATATCCTTTATATATTTTGCATTTTGACGGCTCCTTTCGACTCCCTCAATATCCATTCCGTATTCATCAAGTAATTTAAACACTTTTTTGGCTGGAGCATCTGAGATAAGGGTTCTTATGTATTCTCCATAGGTCTGTACGAGAGGCGAACTATACAGCGAGACGATTAGAGACTCAGCATCTGTCCTTGAGGCAATATTGCGTTCAACTCTTTCAACAGCACTCCTTCCCCTATCAGCCTTGTCTTTCTCTCCAACAGCAGGAACTTCGAAAATATCGGAGGACATGATGCCTTCGTAAATCCTTTCATTAAATTCTTCTCCCTCCAATTCTCCCGTAATCCCCAAACGCTCACGGCGTCTTCGCTCCATTTCCAGCATAAAATCATACAGTCCGGTTTTTTTATCAAAAGGCAACCCTAAACGGTTTGCATTTTCGGCACCGGCCGAAAGCAATTGGAAAAGTAGAGCACTTTTCCCGGTAGCAGGTTCTCCTGTAATTATGATTCTTCTGCCGTACAAAAATTGCTGCACGAGGTAATGACCAACGCTTCTTCCTTCATTTCTTGTCTCCAGGAGTCCAAGAAGGACATTGTGTCTTTCGGGGCTCAATTCTATTTCTTCAATCGGAACAATAGGTGTCCCGTCGGTATTTGGTGTTCCTCCTTCGGGGTTTATATCGAAATGTGTTTCATTTTCACTCATTTTACTTGGGTAGGCTTACGGTGATTGTTGTACCAACATGGAGCTTGGAGGTAAGACTCACTTTTCCTTTGTGTTTGTCGATAATATTCTTCACCAAGAAAAG
>JAYRRJ010000003.1:0-3979 GCA_041910135.1 Candidatus Levyibacteriota bacterium | reverse complement strand
GTCACAATTACCAAGGATAAATTGAGTCCCGGCGGCCATTACGGTTCTGTTCTTGCCGAGATAAAAAGCGTCGACACCAACAAAAAGACGGTCAAGATTAAGGGAGTTTTGGCTTCACTTCTTTTTGTGAGAGCATCCACGGGAAACGAACATGAAGAAGCAAAAATTGCCTTTTTCGGGCCTTCAGAGCCGGGACTTACCATTCCTGATACTTTTATTTTCCGGTTCCAAAATACAGGCAATGTTGACCTGACTCCTTACGGCCTGGTTGAAGTGAAAGATATGCGTGGTAGAACGGTCGCAAAAGGGGTCGTGAATGAGGATTCTCTCATAACGCTCCCTGAAGCAATACGTAAATACACAGTCACAACAAAACCTCTTCACACAACCATATTCCCAGGGAAGTATACGGCAACCCTCTCACTCCACTTCGGCAAAAACGGAAAAATACTTACCGCATCTTCCTCATTTCTCACGCTTGGGGATACTCAAATTCTGAACTGGACAATTATTATAGTTGTTCTTGTTGTCTCATTATTCATCGGCAATCTGCTCCTCAGAAGGAAGTTAAGAAGGCACACTAGTTCTTAAATTTAACCGAGGAGAATATCGAGTCGGCAACACTTCTCACATCGTCAAAACTATTACCCGTTATTGCTATCGTATAGATATGGTCGTGAACGATGAAAAATGCCGTTTTTTCGGGGTTTTCATCGCTTCTTTCGTATATTTTGCCAATGTATCCGTCAATCGGCTTTGAGACGTCTTTGTATTGACCCGGCGAAGTTTGCCTGAATTTAACACCGGGGTTATCTTCAATAGAGGCAAGCCTGTGGTTATTTTGCAACACTGCAAGATTAAGAACGATGCGTGGACTTTTGATGTCAAAGCTAAAATCCTCCAAAAGCGAGCTTGAGGAGGCAAAATTCGGATCCTTTAGCGTATAAATTATGGCTTTGGCAGGATAATCAAAGGTGATGTACCTACCTTTGTAAGTTATATTTCCCGTCTTTTCGGGTGTTTCGGTCAGCTGAGCTTTTCTTCCCAAAAGTTTTGAGACTGCCTTCTCTTTGAATTCATTTGACAATGTCTCTTTTGGAGGAAGGGAAAGTATATAAAAGGATACTCCTCCTGCAAGAAGCAGAACTGCCCCTATTCCTACTAAAATCCACTTTTTCATTTCCTAAAATAGTATGCCAAATAACAGGCAAAATCAACGGAATTTCAAAAGGAAAATCAACAATGCTCTACTTGTATGCAAAATGAATGGTTAAACTATGGTAAGTATCAGTTGACACATCTGGGCAGTTTTCTTTAAGCTTGTATTAAGGAGTGCATATGGCAAAAAAAGCCGTCAAAAAAACAACTAAAAAAGCTGCAAAGAAACATCCATTAATGCGTGAAGTGCCGGTACTTCACTCTCTTGTTACCGTTCTCTATATTCTTCTTGCTATCTGCTTCATCGCAATATACCTAACTCGTTTTGTCTAATTAATCTCTGAATTGATATTTGCTTGAATGGGTTTTTTGTGGTGTTTTTTTCTGCTATAATCAATTTCACCCATAAACTTGTAATTTTGTGGAGTGCCGACATGAGAACAATATTCTCTGTCGTCAATAAGTTGCCGACATAAGCAAAGCTTGTCTCGGCTAATTTGCATTCGCCGACATAACTCAGCGGTAGAGTAGCTGTTTTGTAAACAGCAAGTCGTGGGTTCGAATCCCTCTGTCGGCTCAAGCATCTCTTCGAGCGCAAGTCGTGGGTAGGACTGTTCCAAACGAATCCCGCGGTCGCGCTCAAGCATTGGCGGGGAGGATTTTTGTCCTCCCCGCTTTTTTTGTAGCAAAACAACCCTTCGTAGGCATTGCGTAAGCCTTTCGGCTGTCTGCCCGGAGTGATTGTCCTGCTTATTCTGCCGCAGAAATGACGTGAAGGCCACCTCCCCGGAACCCCAGGTCCCAAGGGACGTCGTCAAGCCTGCGCGCTGCGTCGTTGGTTATCTGTTCGTACCAACTGGCCGTCCCTCGAATGGTCACCGTCTTCCCGTCGGCAGAAAACTCGCGTGAGGTTTCTGTGACGTACCGGAGTAATGCTCCTCTGACCGAGCTCGTGCCCAAAAGGACCTTGAGCTGTTCGAGGCTGTCCGCGTACACGTTGACCTCGACATTGACCAACTGACCCAACTTGTAGTCCACCGGATCCTCCTATGAATCCAAAAATGGGATTGACCCGCTTGCTTAGCGTGTCTAAAGATATTTTAAGGATTTTGTGTCGCATGAGCTTGACATCATGCTGACTAGCGAATATTTGAGCTGAAAGTCAGAAAAATGTGGGGAAAAAGTAATAGAAACGTGGGGCTATTTTCTCAGCCACTTCACTCCAAGATACACCAGTGGGGTTTCTATGATAGACATTGCCATTTTTAACGACCAATAAGGGATGATAAGGCTCGTCAAAAATATTACATTCGAGTCGAATGGTTTATCCAGTGCGTAGAAAGCCAAGGTCATAAATATGACTGTGTCGGCAAATTGAGCCACAAAATTGGATACATTGTTTCGAAGCCACAAGGACTTCTTTCCTAATTTCTTCCGAATATACGTAAATATGAATACATCGGTAAACTCAGCTATTGCGAAGGCTATCAGCGAAGCTGCAGCAATTCGTGTTGAGAGGCGGAAAACGGCATCATACGCGCCCTCCGTTTTTATAAACCTGCCTGAAGGAGGCAAAGAAGTAGCAAGAATCGTGTACAGGAATAACAGGGCAACGACGATAAGACCCGACCGGATAATGCTTCTTGCCCGCTCTGTTCCGAAAACCTCAATAACAATATCGTTAATCGTATAAATGAAGGGAAACAGAAAAATTGCAACATTTGCATTTAATTGATAACCAAATAATTTAAGTAGGGGAAATGTTTTTCCACCCATCAATTCTGAGGCTATAATGCAAAAAATGTATAAGGAAACGAGGAGGTCAAATTTTTCAATTTTGAACATAAAGGCAATTGTACCAGAACCAAAATAGCCTAACAATAGTTAAAAGTACGATTCCCTCTTGACAGAACCATATGTATGCCGATATATTAGGACTACGCCTAGCATATCTTCTAGGTGCAACCCTATATGCCACGACGTTCAAAAGTTGAATTATCACCTGAAACACTTCACGAACTTGAAAATCAATTTTATTCATTCTTAGATTCACTTTCCCATGAAGAAACCAAGAACTTCTTTGAGGAATTCCTTACAACAGAGGAAAAGATGATGATGTATAAGCGTCTTGCTCTATACTGGATGCTTTTTGAAGGTTATTCTCTTGCCTCAATTCAACGTTCCCTTGGCGTTACCCACGACACTACCCGCCTCTACAACAAGCGCAAAAATCAAATGAGCGAGGGGTTCAAAGATATCCTTCATAGAATTGGACGGACAGTACAAGCTGCTACACCCCAAGAACAAATGGGTGAAAAAAAGGAAGATATATCTGTTGAGCAGCCTACCCAACAGGTTGAAGAACAACAACAGGACATGCCTGTCGAAGAACAAATGGTCGAGCCTACAGAAGTTGCGGTTGAGGAGACAGTTGTTGCCGATGAGTATATTCCTTCTGTTGAAATTCATGAAGAAGAGAACAACGAGCATGAAGAAAAGATGGCTGAGGTATCTACTCAAGAAGAAGTAATCGAGCCTATGAATTCGGAAACTCAGGATGGTGAAAAAGCTGAAGAGGCACAAGAAGGGTCTGCGGGCGAAATGGAAGACAATAATGAGAGCGAAGAGAAATCCGATGAAATGAGAATGGAGTCTTCTCATGAAGAAGGAATGGAAGAAAAAAACAACGAAGAGGAAATGTCTGAAGATATTCAAGAGAATGAAAAGGAAGAACAGCAAGCCGAGTCCCATGATGATGACAAGGACGAAGATAAAGATGATGACGATGATTCCGGTGAAAAGAAGAAAAAAGGTTTTGGCC
>JAYRRJ010000002.1:0-1965 GCA_041910135.1 Candidatus Levyibacteriota bacterium | reverse complement strand
TATGAATTTATTGAACATGTTTAGACAAGATTCCTTTCATGCAAGGAAATTTTCAATTCTTCTTTTGTTCCTGGTAATCTCATTAGGAGCAATATTAAGATTTTATAAACTCAACTCAATTCCCCCCGGACTTTATCCTGATGAAACCGCCATCGGATACAATGCATATTCTGTTCTTGAAACAGGAAAGGACGAATTCGGAAAATCCTTTCCCTTATACTACCGCTCGTATGACGATTACAAAATGCCTATCTACATGTACGCAACAGCACTAAGCATCAAGATGTTCGGACTGAACGCATTCTCCGTACGATTACTCTCTGCGCTTATCGGTACGCTTGCCATTCCTGCTTTATACTTTCTTGTTCTGGAGCTTTCGAAGAAAAAATCTGTAGCGTATCTTTCCGCCCTATTTTTGACTCTTAATCCTTGGCATCTGTTTTTTTCCCGCGTTGGTTATGAGGTAAATGTCGCAACGACACTCCTTGTTGTAGGCACACTCTTTTTTATAATGGCTGCAAAAAGGAAAAATAACATGACTCTCTTTGTTTTGTCTATCCTAGCATTCATTATTTCGATATATACTTACAACGTAACGCGACTTATCGCCCCACTTCTTTTTTTGTGTCTTTCCTTTTCCCATTTTAGAAAAGCGGAGAACAGAAAAAATCTTTACATCATTCTCACCCTCTTTTTTGTCGGGATGTTACCGTTTTTCATTTCCTTCATTTCTCTTCAATCGGAGTCGGGATTTTCTTCTCAAAAAGATGCACTTATTATAGGCAATGTTACAAAAGCCGAATTCCTACAAACAAGAAGTTATTTTATCGGCCTTCCCTCGATTTTCCAGAAAATCTTTTATAACTACTGGCTTTTTGTAGCCTGGACCTATATGAAAAATCTTGTTGATTTTTTCTCAACAAGCTTTTTCTTTACTTTCGGCACACATCATCCCCATGAAAATATTGGCGGAGGGCTTGGGATGTTTTACTATTTCGATTTTCCTCTCATACTTCTTGGTGCATATTATGGAATAAAGAAAAGAGTTACGGCACTTTACCCCTTCTATCTTTGGTTCTTGCTGATATTTTTTGTTGGCTCGATAATTGTTGCCGTTCCGAACGGGACTCGAACGTATCACGTAGTCATTCCTTTTGTAGTTTTTGCTGCCTACGGAGCTTACGAACTAGGAAAGCTCATTCTCAAAATTAAGAAAAATTATGTAAAACGCTTGGCTACACTCGGTGTGATTTTACTTATTTCCTATTCGATGATTTTTTACCTCACATCATATTTCTTCAGATTCCCGCTAGAATACGCAAAAGAATGGCGCTCCGAAGACCAAAAGGGGATATTGTTCATAAGAAGCGTTGAGGAAAAATACAACAAGATTATTTTTGATGATAGCGCGGAATTTATCTATACATCGCTTCTTTTCTACGGGAAATATCCGCCGGCATTTTATCAGCAAAATGCTACTTATGAACCACGAGGACTTGTGATAGGACTTTCGGAAGTCGGAAAATACGAATTCAGAAGGATTGACTGGGGGGCAGACACGAAAGATCCAGGCGTACTACTTGTGGTAGGCCCCAACGAAAATCCTCAAAACGCGAGACTTCTTGCAACATTTACCTACCCCACCCGACCGGTAGCTTTTTACTACGACAGAAAAATTAGCCAACTGCCGGTAACAGACACTGCATTTAGGATATACGAATCAAAAGGTATAGGCACAACGGGTCTTTCGATGGGTAAATTCCGCTAATTTTTTTCTTTCTTGGCACTCGGATAAAATACTACAGCCAATATTGCCGAAACAATTGTCACTCCAATCATCATGTCATTTAGAAGTGCCGGAATGGGCGGATTCCAATTTCCTCCATAGAGAAATGGGATGTAATAAATAACTGCGGCAATAGAAAATACATAGAGCGGAAATTTTATGAACCTCTTCTCAATCAT
>JAYRRJ010000001.1:0-1958 GCA_041910135.1 Candidatus Levyibacteriota bacterium | reverse complement strand
GTTACGATTGGTTGCAAATAGCACAACAACCTTTTCACGGGCTTTAACAAGAGCTTCCACGACAGCTTTTGAAGGTACAGCCTTAGGTTTTTTGGATACAGCCGTACCGTCAAGCTCGAAAATGAGCGCTTTTGAAAATACATTACTCATATAATCTCCTCCTTTTTGGTTCGAGTGAAACTGATCCATTCCTCGATAACTTCGATAATTAATTTATAAGGCGCTTCAATAAGTATGTCGAAAATAAAAGTGAAGAAATTAAGCTTAGCCAGTTCACTCGAGAAAAATTTACCCATGGCGAGCATTGGCATAAAAAAGAAATCAATAAACGGCGTAAAGAATGAATCTTTTTCAATGAGTTTAAATTCGTTCGTAACGTTTTTGATCCTGTGTGCGAAAAACGCAATAGTGGATACAAAAAATAGGAAAATAAGCTGACTTATTGCATTAAAATTCAGCGCAGTCAGAAGAAGCCAAATAAGATAGAAAGTGACAACGAAAGTTGCTATATAAAAGATTGAAAAGCCAACCTGGAGTGAAGGCCTGCGCGATTTAATTTTTGGTGCTATAAGCACCACTTTATTTTCGAAAGTCGCGTCTGCGTCGAGTATATCGACAATTCTCTGATAAATTCTGCGCGTATTTTCTTCGTCGGGGACACGATTAAAGAGAATAATGACAAGCATAAAAAATGGAGGGAACAAGGAGTTTATCGCGATAGAAACCCACTCAATCTCTCCGAAAAAGTATTGCGAAAGAGGTCCCTCCAATACTATCGCAAGGAGCATCTTTGTAATAAATACATAAATGAGAGAGCGTATCGCAAGACCTCGAAGACGTTTTTGTACGCCAGCATATTTTTGTCGACAAAGCAATTCTACTTCGACCCACAGTTTTGATTTATCTGTAAGCAATGCCTTGAGGTCTGCCTGTGAGTAGTTTTTAATGAGATCAAATAAGATAAGAAATGGTGGCAGCTGTTTTTTTACAAATTTTCCAATCTTGTCGATCATGGGGTTTTTGAGTGTATCGTCGATTTTCTCGAAAATTTTTGGAAGTTTTGGAGCAAGATTCTTGAGATCTTCCACAGCATACTTAGCGATTGGTTGATAGAACACATTAAACAAATGGTAGCGCTGATATGCCTCGTCTGATTTACGATATGTTTTTTCAATGGTAGTAAGGAGGAAAGCATTCTGTACATCTTGTTCGACATTGGGGATTTTTATTTTATTTTTGAGGAGCTGAAAGATGAAATAGGTAAAAATGTTTTCACGTTGGGAAATGTCGGGGGTAAGTGTCTCTTCGATCTCGCAGGTGAGAAGATCATATAAGAAGTCGTCTAAATATCGAATTGTTTCTCGAGGTCGACCTGTAATAAGCGCTGTACGCAAATTGATATAGATATCGATGATGGCCTGAATCTCTATCGAGTCGACTTCTGACAGAGAATCTGGAGGGAAATAACGAGCCCATAAGAGTTCACGGACGATGTTTGATCCTTCGCCAGCACCCGTAGGGTTCATTGACAGTCGCCGTTTGGCGATCCGCTCGATTGCCGCTCGTCGCATGAGATGTTCTTCACGAAATTCGATGGTATTGCGTACTTTTTCGTAGGCAATTGCAAAAAAACTGACAGCCCGTGATACCGAAATTTTTGTGTAATCATCCGGTTTCGGTCGGGGCTTTATGGATTTTGTAGCTTGCAGGAGTGCTTGAGAAACCTGAGAAAGCTCAATAGAACCTTGAGGCGCAACGATAGTATCAACCATGGGTATATTATACCTTATCTTGACCTGAAGCTCAAAAGGCAATACCCACTCCTTATGATTCTAAAATCAATAATTAGAGGGTAAATGATATCATATGATATATATTGATTTAAAACGATATGCAAACGAGCACATAGATATACTAGTAACGTCATTCTCGGGTTTGACCCGTGTGCCCAAGTCTTT